>DATAIW010000222.1:0-2167 GCA_036262455.1 Candidatus Limnocylindrales bacterium
GCTGTCGGCGCGGTCCCGATCGCCGACGAGGTCCAGGTCGGGTTCGGGCGGGTCGGTTCGGCCGTATGGGCGTTCGAGGCGCAGGGCGCCCGTCCGGACATCGTCACGATGGGCAAGCCGATCGGCAACGGCCATCCCCTCGGCGCGGTCGTCACGACCCGCGCGATTGCCGACGCGTTCAACAACGGGATGGAGTACTTCAACACGTTCGGCGGCAATCCCGTGTCGGCCGCGATCGGGCTCGCCGTCCTCGACGTCATCGCCGACGAGGGGCTCCAGGAGCACGCTCGGTTCACCGGGGAGCGGCTGCTCGCCGGCCTCCGCGAGGTCGCCGCCCGGCACGAGCCAATCGGCGAGGTCCGCGGGATGGGCCTCTTCGTCGGGTTCGAGCTGGTCCGCGACCGCGCCACCCGCGAGCCCGACGCCGCGCTCGCGACCGAGCTCGTCAACCGCGCCGCCGAGCGCGGCGTCCTCCTCAGCACCGACGGGCCCGACCACGACGTGATCAAGATCAAACCGCCGATGGTCTTCTCGGCCGCCGACGCCGATCGCCTCGTCGAGACGGTCGACACCGTGCTCACCGAGGTCGGGTCGTCCTGATCGACCAGGCCGCGGCGCGTCAGCTCCCGCCGACATCGCGGCGCAGCGCCTGGACCGCCGACAGCTGCTCGTGGAACTCGGCCCGGGCGGCGTTGACGTCATTCAGCTCGAGATCGAGCTCCCGGGCGATCTCGTTGATCGTCCCGGCTTCGGCGGCGCTGATCGTGCCGTCCGCCGCCCCGATCGCGAAGCAGCAGCGCAACAGGTCGAGCCGCTGGGCGGGGGTCGAGATCGAGCGGAACTCGCGGGTCACCACGAAGTCCTCCGTGCCGCCGTTGACCCGGGCCTGGAGCTTGGCCATCTCCACGACGAGGACGGCTTGGGCGGTGTCGAGCCCGCCGTGCTCGACCGCGAAGCGCTCCATCAGGGCGGTCTCCTCGGCGCTGATGTCGAAGTCGGCGTTGGCGGCCCGGCTCATCACGTAGGCGAAGCAGGCGAGGAAGCGGGCCTCGTCCGGCGGGAGGGCTTCCAGGCGCGCCGGATTGTGGCGCGCGGTCGCGGTCTCGGCGGCGGAATCGGGCAGGGGTGCGGCGGTGTCGCCGACCGGCAGACGCGGATCCGGTTGGCGATCGAGGCCCAGGAATCGTCGGAACATGGAGGGATCTCCTACCAGCGGTCGTATGCGGGATGGTCTGGCTTGACGGCGACGAACGTCGCCCGACCGGTCGCGGTGACCACCCCGCCCGAGGCGATCTCCGCCTCGACCGTCGCCCGGTCCTCACCCGCCTCGACGACCCACGCCCGCAGGTCGACCGGCCGGTCCGACGGGGTCGGGCGGCGCATCCGGATCGCGTAGTCGAGGGTGACCGTCGTCGGCGGACGGTCGGCGCCGCGGGCGCGCATCAGGTGCCAGGTCGCGGTCCAATTGGCGTGGCAGTCGAAGAGCGTCCCGAGGATGCCGCCGTTGACGACGCCGGCGAAGGCCTCGTGGTCGGCGAGGGGCGTCCAGCTGGCGACGAGAACGCCAGGATCGTCGGGATCCGGGCGGCTCTCGACGTGCAGCCCGATCGGGTTGGCCGGCCCGCAGCCGAAGCACCGACCGCGCGGGGCATACCGCTGCTGCAGGCTCGGGGTTGCGTCGGCGCTCATCGCCGCGAGTATCGCAGCCATCCGCGGATCGGTCCCGTCGTGGTCGGAGCGCAGTCGTGGTCGGAGCGCCTTGACGCTGCCAACTGGTCCACCGACGATGGGAGCGAGGACATTCCGTCAGCTTGGGGGGCCCGTGGATCACGAGACGCGCGAGACGCCCGCGCCCGAAGGCGCGACTCGCGGGGAGAAGACCGGTCACCGCGGCGGCCGCCTCGGCTGCGCGGTCGAGATCGTCGAGACCCTCGTCCTCACGCTCGTCATCTTCGTCGTGATCCAGAATTTCGTGGCGCAGCCGTTCAAGGTGGAGGGGAGTTCGATGGAACGGACGTTTGTCGAGAGCGACTACGTCCTCGTGGATCGGCTGACGCCTCGGTGGAGCCCCTACGCTCGCGGACAAGTGGTCGTGTTCCAGCCTCCGGAGACCGTGAGCGATCGCAAGGAACCGTTCATCAAGCGCGTGATCGGGGTTGGCGGCGAC
>DATAIW010000223.1:0-2211 GCA_036262455.1 Candidatus Limnocylindrales bacterium
CGGTTCGGGTCCGCCCGCCATGGTTCCCGCGGATCGGTCGCCCGGGGGCTGCGTCCGGCCCGGCCGGAACCGAGTCGGAGTCGGCAACCGGGTCGAGTTCGGGCCGGGCCCGGCGGTCCTCGGCCAGACGCCGACCGGCGAACACCGCGACCCCCGGCTCGACGTCGTACGAGGGCGCCGACCAGGAGCCGTTCGAACCCGGCTGGAGCGGCGCGACCTGGTACGGCGCGTCGAGTGGCACGTACTGGACGATCAACCCGAAGGAATACGCCGACCCGCGCAAGCACGGTCCGGAATATCAAGCCCGCGCCAGGCGCGCGCGCGCCGGGATCGTCGTCGACGCGGCCGGGGTTGCGATGCCGAGCGCAACCGATGCGGACGGGCCGGCGGCGGACGGGCCGGCGGCCGACGTCGACCCGGACAAAGCCGATCGTCGCGACGGATCGCCGGACGCTCGCCCTCTCGAGGCAGACCCGGACCCGCGGCCCGACGGCGAGGCACCGGCCACCCGCTCGGGCGACCCTCCGCCACGCCCCGACGCCGCGGACTGGGCGAGCCGGCGCCCCGGTGGCCGCCGCCACTGGACAGACGGCCGCCCGGCTGCGGGTTCGACCGAGGGTGCGACGGGTGACGGGCTCGGAACCCGCCCGGACGAACCCGGCCGAACGCCCGGAGATCCGGGCCGCGGCGGCCCACCGGCGGGTGGACTCCGCTCGTGGATCGAACAGCCGGCCGGCGACGATGCCTTCCGTGGGCCGCACCTCCGCCGGCCCACGACCCCCATGGGCCGCCTCGCGATGGCGATCCTCGGCTGGCCGCCGCTCGGGTTGTTCGCGGCCGCCGCAATCGACCAATCGACCGGCTGCGGCCGCTACGCCGCCTCCTGTCCCGAGATGTCGTCGCCCGGGACCTGGATCCTGCAGGTCTCGATCCTGTTGTTCCTGCTCGCCCTGCCGGCGGTGGCCGCGTGGTCTGCCCATGGCGCGATCGCGGCGCTCGGCGTCGGGCTGCCATCGGCCATCGTCCTCAGCGCGGCCGGCGGCTCGAACGTGCGCGAAACGAGCGGTCCGATCCTGCTGGCCGTCATCGCGATCGCCTACCTCGTCGGCGTGGCCTACGCCGTCGTCGCCGGGCGGCGCCCGGCGCCGGCCTGACACCCGGCGGTCGCCGTCGGATCCTCCGTCGACCCGCCGCGGCGGGCGCGCCCAGCACGACGCCCGGTCGCGAGCTCCGTTGGCGGCCGTCCGGTGCCGCGTACCATGAGGCGCGTGAACCGCCGCCACGACGCCCAGGACCTGTCGAGCGCGGCGCAGCAATACCTCCTGGCGCTCCGCGTCATGGCGGGCGACGGCTCCCACGTCCGGGCAGCGCAGGTCGCCCGACGTCTCGGCGTCTCGACCCAGGCCGCGAGCGAGATGTTCCGCCGGCTGGTCGCCGATGGTCTGGTCGGCCAGGCGGACGGTCGCGACCTGGTCCTCACGACGGCCGGCCGGGCAGCCGCCGATGCCATCTTCCGACGCCATGCCCTGCTCGAGTGGCTGCTGACGTCGGTGGTCGGGCTCGGATGGGCCGAGTCGGACGAGGAGGCAGCCCGGCTCCAGGGTGCGCTCTCGCCGCGCGTCGAGGCCCGCCTCGACGAGATGCTCGGCCATCCGCCGACCTGTCCCCACGGCAACCCGATCGATGCCGAGACCGCCCGCCAGCGGCCGCGCGGCACGCCGCTCAGCGAGGTCGACAGCGGCCAGCGGGCGACGATCTACCGGATCACCGAGGAAGCGGAGGAAGATGCAGGCCTCCTCTCCTATCTCGAGGCCCGGGCGCTGACGCCGGGCGCGTCGGTCAGTGTCCTCGCCCGGTCGGAATCGCTCGACTCGCTCACCCTCGAAGGCCCGCGTGGCCGGGCGACGCTCGGGCTCCGGCCGGCTTCGCTGGTCCATGTCCTGCCCGGCGACGCGGATCCCAAGCTCTTCCATCGGGTCCCCGCTCGCTGACCGTCGAAGGACGAATTCCGGCCCCCGGCTGAGCCGCCGCTGCTACGCTCTCGTCCATGCCTGATCCCACGATCCGCGTCCGGATCGCACCGAGCCCGACCGGCCCTCTTCACATCGGTACGGCCCGGACGGCGCTGTTCAACTTCCTGTTCGCCCGCCACGTCGGGGGGACCTTCCTGTTCCGGCTCGAGGACACCGACGTCGCCCGCTCGACCATCGC
>DATAIW010000224.1:0-5812 GCA_036262455.1 Candidatus Limnocylindrales bacterium
TCGACCGCCACGCCCCGCCACGCCGCGCATCGAGGCTGTCCGGGTGCCGGATCGGCCGGCGCGCAGCGTCGAGGTCGACCTGCGCGTCGATCTCGGCCGTGGGCTGATCCTGCCGAACCCGATCCTCGTCGCGTCGGGCACCTTCGGATACGGGATCGAATACGGGGACGTCGTCGACGTCGATCGGCTCGGCGCGATCTGCTGCAAGGGAACGACCCTGAGGCCGCGGATCGGCAACATGACGCCGCGTGTCACCGAGACGCCCGGCGGCATGCTCAACTCGATCGGGTTGCAGAACCCGGGCGTCGACGCCGTCATCGAGAAGTATGCCGAGACCTGGGCCGGCTGGAAGGTGCCGGTGATCGTCAACGTCGCGGGCGAGTCGGTCGCCGACTACGTCGAGGTCGTCCGCCGGCTCGAAGGCGTGCCGGGAGTGGCCGGGATCGAGCTGAACATCTCCTGCCCGAATATCGGGCGGGGCGGGCTCCAGTTCGCGATCGATGCCGGCGCCGCCGGTGAGGTGACGGCCGCCGTCCGACGGGCGACCGATCTGCCGCTGCTCGTCAAGCTCTCGCCGAACGTGGCCGACGTCCGGCCGATCGCCCGGGCCATCGCCGACGCCGGCGCCGACGCGCTCACCGCGATCAACACCCTGTCCGGAATCGCGATCGCGCCGTCGCGCACCAAGCCGTTGCTCGGCAACATCTACGGCGGCCTGTCCGGCCCGGCGATCAAGCCGGTGGCCCTCCGGATCGTCTACGAGGTCAGCCAGATCGTCGACATCCCGGTGGTCGCGATCGGTGGCGTGACTGAGCTTGGCGATGTGCTGGACTTCCTCGCGGTCGGCGCGGTTGCCGTCCAGGTGGGCACCGCGATCTTCGCCGACCCGACGCTGCCCGTCCGGCTCGTCGACGAGCTGACGGAGGTGTGCCGGGCACGCGGGCTGAGCACCTACGCCGACCTCATCGGGACGGCCCTGCCCCGCCGGACGGGCGCCCCGTCGTCGAAGGGCGTGGAGTATCGTCCATGACGGCGCGGCTGAACGGCGTCGACGGACCCTGAGCCCGTCGGTTTCCGAAGCGCGCCGATCCCGACCGTCATCGTCCGCAACCGGGGAGTCCTCGATGCACGTTGTTCGATCGTTCGCGGCGGCCGCGACCGTCATCCTCGCCGTCACCCTCACGGCCTGCGGCGGCGGCGGCACACCGGCCCCTGCGAATCCCTCGGCCGGCGGCGGTGGCGCGGCCGCATCGGGCACGGGCAGTCAGGCTTCCCAGGCGACCGGTGGGTCCCCCTCGGCGAACCCGTCGCAGGCGTCGAACGGCGGCGGGGGGTTCTCCGGCGACCCGTGCTCACTCGTCTCCGCTGCCGACGTCAGCGGGATCTTCGGCGGCTCACCGGTCGGTTTCAAGGTCAACGAGTACGGCGCCTGCACGTTCGAGATCAACGGCACGCTCAAAGCCGGCTCCGGCGGTGCCGTCGGCGGTCAGTGCCAGGTGAAGATCGAAGACGACCACACGTCGTTCGATACGGCCAAGATGCTGTTTGGTGATGCCGTCAAGAAGGTCGACGGCCTCGGCGCCGACGCGTGGTCCTTTGGCGGATTCGTCCACGTCCAGATCGGCGCTCAGGACCTGATCGTGGGCGGCGTCTTCGTCGGCAACTACGACCGCGACCTTCTGGCGTCCGAAACGACCGCACTCACGAAGCTGATCCTGACCCGCATCTGACCCCCCGTCGGTGCGGTCGTCGCGGCCCGAAGGCTAGACTTCGAGGTCATGACGACCATCAAGCCTGCCATCGAACTCGGTGCGCGCGCCGCCCTCGCCAACCGGACCGAGGAGCTGTTCCGCTCGTCCGGCGCCCTGCGGGAAGGCCACTTCCAGCTGAAGAGCGGCCGGCACGGCGATGCCTATGTCGAGAAGTTCGCGGTGCTGTCCGATCCCGCCGCGACGAGTGAGCTGTGCGCTTTCTGGTCGACCGCGTTCGCCAATGACGAGGACGGCGAGGACACAAGGGTCGACCTCGTCGCCGGCCCCACGACCGGTGGCGTGATCCTGGCGTTCGAGACGGGCCGACAGCTCGGGGTCCGGGCGATCTTCGCGGAGGAGGTCCGCAACGCCGACGGGTCGACGCGACGCGAATTCCGGCGCGGCTTCCGGATCGAGCCCGGTGAGCGCGTCCTGCTCGTCGACGACATCCTCACGACGGGCGGCTCACTGCTGGCGATGCTGCCGGCGATCGAGGCGATGGGCGGCGAGATCGTCGAATGCGTCGTCCTGGTCGACCGCAGCAGCGGCGGGACGAATACGCTGACCTCGCCGACGACGGGACGGGTCTACCCGCTGCGCTCACTCTGGCGCCTCGACCTGCCGACCTACGAGCCCGGCACCGCGACCTGCCCGCCCTGCGCCAACGGCACGCCGCTCCACACTCCGGGGAGCAGCGGGACCGGCGCGTGACCGACGCAACTCCCGCGACACCGGGGCCGCGCCGGCTCCTCGCCCTGGCGGTCGCGGTCGTCGCGGTCGTCGCGGTGGCCGTGGCGGCGGCGACCGCGTTCGGCGGGCCAGCTCGACAGGTCGAGACCGGGATCGTGGTCGCCGTCGAGGCGACGAGCCTCAGCTCCGTCCAGGGGTTCTCGATCCGGACGGTGGATGGCCGGACGGTCGACTTCCGGGTCGGCTCGATCGAGAACGCGGCAACCTTCCCGCCGGGCCACCTGTCCGAGCACAAGGTCAGCCTCGCCCCGATCCGGGTGACGTTCGTCGATCGCGACGGCGCCCACGTGGCGGTCCGGATCGAGGACGCGCCGTGACCGACGGCCGCACGCGGATCCCGTCCCTCGGCCCGCGCGGCGAGGGCTGGGTCGGCGCCCAGTTGATCCTGTTCGTCGCCATCGCCGGGTTCGGCGTTCGGGACCTCGAGGGACACGGGCTCGGGGCCGGTATGCCGTTCATCGTCCCCGCTGCGGGCCTCGCGCTCGCGGCGGTGGGGCTGCTGCTCGCCATCCGCGCTATCCGCGACCTCGGCCGGAGCCTCAGCCCGTTCCCGCGGCCGCCTCAGGGCGCCACGCTCGTCGACACCGGCGCCTACCGATTCGTGCGACACCCGATCTACACCGGGCTGGTGCTGGCGGCCGCCGGCTGGAGCCTCGCCTCGGGCTCGCTCTGGGCCGCAGCGTCGTCCCTCGCGCTGTTGGCCGTCCTCGACGCCAAGTCGCGGCGGGAGGAGGCCTGGCTGACCGAGACCTTCGCCGGCTACCCCGCCTACCGGGCCCGGACGAAGCGGCTGATTCCGTTCGTGTACTGATCGCCCGGATCGGTCAGCCGGCCGCCTCGACCGTCTTGATCGCCGCTTCGATCTCGTCGGGCGAGAACACGAGCTCGAAGGACGCGCTGACCTTCCCGTCGGCCCCGACGACGAACACGTACGGCTCGGTCGAGAGCTTGAACGCGGTCGTCGCCGCGACCGGCGTCAGGTTGCCACCCGTCATCACCGGCTGAAGCGACCCGTCGGCGAACTGGAGCTGGTAGGGCTCGACGTTGATGAAGGTCAGCTCCGGGTGCGCCGCGGCGACGGGCTTGAGGCGGTCGAGGGTCGGGCCGCAGGTCGCGGTCTGGCAGAACTTCGGTGTCGCGAAGATGAGGACGAACGGCTTCTTCGAGGCGAGCGCAGCGTCCTCCGAGGTCTCGTAGAACCGCTTCACCGGCTTGGAGTCGCTCGAGATCTTCGCCACGTCACCGCCGACGTCGGCGATGGTCGGCGTCGTGACCGAGGGCGCCGGATCGCCCGGCCAGACGACCTGGGTCGTCGCCTTCACGTCGAATGTGAAGGGCAGGGTCACCTTGGGCGAGCCGGGTGCGTCGGTCGTGAACGCCGCCGTCCACTGGCCGGCCGACGGGAATGTCGCGTGCCCGATGTACACGCCGCTGACCCCCTCGATCGCCCAGATGAACGTCAACGACGCGGACGGGATCGCCTCGCCGTTGGGGCCGGTGTAGCCGATCGCCAGGCTGCGGTCGGGTGTCGCCGCGGGCTTCTGGCCGGACGGGTCGAGCAGGGAGAAGACGACCCGGTTCTCGCCGATCCGCAACTCGCTCGAGACCGGCACCGGCAGGACGGGCGCGGCGGCCGAGCCCGAGGGCGCCGGCGCGAGCGACTTGCCCGGGATCGGCGTGGGTCCCGAGGGGGAGCCGCACGCCGCGATCACGACGGCCAGGGCGGCGACGAACGCCGCGAGATGAGGTCGGGGGGTCATGGTCCGTAGCCTAGAACGGGACGCTCACCTCCGCTTTGCACGAGCGCCGCCAACACCCGAGCGTCGCCAAGAGACCGCGCCCGGCGCACTTCGAATAGCCGAATACGACGGGGACAGGCGGCGCCCGGTGCGCGTCCGTCCTGGGCTCATCCCGACCTGCGAGATTCGAATCATTCGGCTATCCGCAGCGCAGCGGCGGGCGAGTTCCCAGGGCCTGCGGACGGCCAGCCGCGCGAGACTGGCCCGCACAAGCGCTCACGCTAGAATGGCGGGCGTGCGGCCGCGGTCCGGCCCGGCCGCGCCCGGCATTCCGACCCCGCGTTCCCCGAGGAGGCTCGTGACCCGCTTCCAGAAGCTCGCCGCGGCAACCGTCGTGACAGCGATCCTGCTCGTCACGATCGGGGTCATCGTCCGGGCGACCGGATCGGGACTCGGCTGCCCGGATTGGCCGCTGTGCCATGGCCAGCTCATCCCCGCCGTCGACGACTACAAGGCGTGGATCGAATGGATCCACCGGAGCGTCGCGGTGATCATCGGCTTCGAGGTCATCGGGCTGGCCGTCCTCGCCTTCCTCGACCACCGCGACCGGCGCGTCCTCCTCGGGGCGACCGTCGTCGCGGTCCTCCTCGTCGGCTTCCAGGCCTGGCTCGGGAGGGAGACTGTCCGGCTCGGCAACTCCGGCGAGTCGGTCACCGCCCATCTCGCCTCGGCGATGGCCCTCGTCGGGCTGCTCGTCTGGATCCTGGCCCGCTCGCTGTACGCCGCCCGGCTCGCCGGCTCGGGCAGCCAGCGGTTCACGCTTGTCGCCGCGTTCGGCGCCGGCTCGGTGTTCGCCCTGCTCCTGTTCGGGTCGCAGGTCACGGCGACCTCCCAGTGGTTCGTCTTCCCGGACTGGCCGCTGATGAACGGCGGGGCGTTCCCGACGCTCACCGACGCCAACTCGGCCCAGGTCCTCCACCGCTGGATCGCCGTCATCGTCGGACTCATCGTCGCTGTCGTCTTCATCGCGGCCTGGCGCATCCGGCCCCGCCCCCGGTCCATCGTCCGGCTGGCCGCGATCGCGGCCGCGCTGTTCCCGATCCAGGCGGTCGTCGGCGGCCTCCAGATCCTGACGGGCCTGTCGGGCTGGACGCAGACGCTGCACCTCGCGCTGGGGGCGGTCGTCTGGGCGCTGCTCGTGGCGCTGGTCAGCGTGTCGTACCTCGAAGGCCGCTCCCGGGTCACCGAGATGGCAGGCGGAAGCGGCGAACCGGCAGGCAGCCGCCGGGACGGCGACGAGGCGGCGACGCCCCGGACGCGGACGGACACCGTCCGGGCCTACATCGCGCTGACCAAGCCGCGGATCATCGAGCTCCTGCTCGTGACGACCGTCCCGGCGATGGTCCTCGCGACCCGCGCGGTACCGGGCATCCAGGTCGGGCACTGGCTGTGGCTGACCGTCTGGACGCTCGTCGGAGGGACGCTCGCGGCGGGCAGCGCGAATGCGATCAACTGCTACCTCGACCGCGACATCGACCTGCTCATGGCCCGGACGCGGCGTCGCCCCCTGCC
>DATAIW010000225.1:0-5559 GCA_036262455.1 Candidatus Limnocylindrales bacterium
ACGACGCGCGCCGCGCGGCCCCAGCGCGGATCGACCCGTCCATCGGGCGTGATGGGAATGCAGATGAGCACATCGTCTCCTTGTCACCGTGTTGTCTGGGCGTCGGATGGATCGGCACCCGACCCGGAGCTCGCCGCCCGCGCCCGCCTCAGCCGCCAGTCCGATCGAGGGTGACCAGCTGTCTGCCGCCGGCCGTCCAGGCGGTCATTCCTCCATCAAGGTTGTCGATGTTGGAGTAACCGAGGTCGAGCAGCGTCTGGGCAGCGATCGCACTCTCGTGTCCGGTCCGGCAGTAGACGACGACCATCGCGGTCTTGTCGGCCGGCAGCTCGGCCGTCCGTGCGGTGAGCTGGTCGTACGGGATGTAGAGGTCGGTCCGGGCGATCTCGCCGCTGTATGGCGTCTTCACGTTGAGCAGGGTGAAGTCCTTCTGGCCGAGCATCGTTGCCAGGCGGTCGGCCGTGATGTTCGTCCAGTGGCCGCCGCGCGCCTGCACGGTCGTTCCCTCAGCGCCCGTCCTCGATCCGTTGAACATTCCGACGGCGACGATGCCGGCGATCAGGACGGCCACGACCGCGCCCGCGAGGACCAGCCAGGCCGTCGGACGCGCCAAGCGGCGGGATCGCCCGCCCGGCGCCGATCGAGAGGGCGACGGGACCGACGCACGGCCGTGCCTGGCGGCCCGGTGTTCACGTTCTGCTGACCGCGCCGATCGCGGGATGCCTCGCTTGCTCACGCTCGCCTCCAGTGTCCCGAGTGGAGCGTTGCCGATCGGCGCGGTCGGCCGGACCGTCCAATCGGCCCACAATCCCGTGACTAATGGCCCACAGCCTATATTCGTCTTAGACATATATTGGCGTTGAACCACTGCGGCGCACGGAAGGCGAGACAGCCCGGCCGCCGCGAGGAGCAGCACATGCCAAGCGCGACGAATGACATCGATGAGCTCCAGGCGTCGTTGCTCCGGTCGCTCGCGAGCGCCCACCGCATCCGCATCCTCCACCTGCTCGGTGAGCGGCCCTGCGAGGTCAACGAGGTCGCCCGCGAGCTCGAGATGAGCCAGGCGACCGCCTCCCAGCATCTCGGCGCGATGCGCGGCGTCGGCCTCGTCGAGGCGGTCCGCGACGGACGCAACGTGAGCTACCGGGTCAGCGACCCGCAGATCCTCGTGGCCTGCGGCCTCATGCGCGACGTCCTCGTCCGCCGTCTGTCGCGGCTGGGCGACCTGGCCGCAGCGGTCCACGAGTCGACCCTCGTCCTCGTCTCCAGCAGTCAGGAAGGTCATCCGTGAGCGACAACCTGTCCATCGTCCTGTTCTCGGGCACCGACGACAAGCTCCACGCCGCTGCCACGATCACGGCGGGCGCGGCCGCGATGGGGACGCCCGTCAGCGTCCTCCTCATGTACTGGGCGCTCGATGCCTTCCGCGCCGATCGGATCGCGAACGATCACGGTCTCGCCTACGACGCCTCCCGTCCCCGCTGGAACGAGCCCGTCGAGCACGTCGGCGACAGCCCGTGGCAAGACACGTTCCGCCAGGCGAAGGACCTCGGCGATGTGACCATCCGGGCCTGCGCCGGGTCGCTCGCGACCCTCGGCCTCGATGCCGCCGCGCTCGACCCGCTCGTCGACGACGCGGGTGGGATCGCTGCGTTCCTCATGGCCGCCGATGGTGGCCAGATCCTCTTCATCTGAACCAGCGGACATAGGGAAAGGAGCCTCGTCATGGCCGACCAGGAGAAGCTCGTCATCGTCGCCACTCACGGCCCGGATGACCCGGAGCGGGCGACGATCCCGTTCGTGATGGCCTGCGCCGCGCTCGCTTCGGACGTCGCCGTCGTCATGGGCTTCCAGGCCGATGGTGTCCGTCTCGTCCAGCAGGGTGAGGCCGAGAAGGTCCAGGCACCGGAGTTCCCACCGCTCGCCAAGCTTCTCGACGACTTCCGCGAGCTCGGCGGCACGCTCCTCGTCTGCTCGCCATGCGTCAAGAGCCGCGGGATCAGCGAGTCGCTCGTGCCGGGCGCGGAGATCGTCGCCGCGGCCCGCTTCGTTGCGGAGGTGACGTCGGCCACCAACGCGCTCGTCTACTGAGCCAGCACCGTTCCGGCCGCGCGATCGGCGCGGCCGACCAGGCACCGAAGGAGACCATCGAGATGACCACCATGACCGCACCGCTGAGTGACACCGACCTCATCGCGCTCGAGACCGCGAAGGTCGTCGACGCCCGCGGCAGCGCCTGCCCGGGCCCGCTCCTCGAGGCCAAGAAGGCGATGAACACCGTCCAGATCGGTCAGACGATCGAGATCTGGTCGAGCGATCCGGCGACCAAGACCGACATCGGTGCCTGGTCGGCAAAGGTCGGCCACACCTACCTCGGAACCCTGCCGGGCGAGGGCTACGAGCGGACCTTCGTCGTCCGCCAGAAGTAGCGGCCCGCCAGCCGGCTGATGCCCGTGCCGCCAAGGAGTCATGTGCGATGACCACGCTTGCGCCGGAAAGGCCGCAGGAGGCGGAACGAACCTTCGTTCCGCGCATCCTGGTCTTCTCGACCAACAACATCTCCGACCCGGGCATCGACCTGGCCGGAAGCGCCCACATGACCTATTCGCCGGGTGTCATGGTCATCAGCCTGCCCTGCACCAGCGGGATCCGGCCGAGCTGGATCCGCCACGCCATCGAGCACGGCTTCGACGGCGTGTTCATTGCCTCCGACGGCGACGAGTGCGCGTACCTGGCCGATTGCTCCACGCGAGCCTCGCGGATCGTCGCCGAGGCTCAGGAGCTCCTGGTCAAGGACGGCCACCAGGCGGCGCGGCTGAAGATGGCCGCGATCTGCTCGGTCTGCGCGGAGCCATTCACGAGACACGTCGAGCAATTCGGCCAGGCGCTTGCCGCGCTGGGCCCGTCGGTGGTGACGTCATGAGCGACTACGACGTTCTCGTCGTCGGCGCCGGGATCGGCGGCATGGAGTCCGCCCTCAAGCTCGGCGACATGGGCTACCGGGTCATGCTCGTCGAGAAGGAAGCCAGCGTCGGCGGGAAGATGATCCTGCTCAGCAAGGTCTTCCCGACCCTCGACTGCGCGAGCTGCATCTCGACCCCGAAGATGGCCGCGTCGATCCACCACCCGAACGTCACGACCCTGACCTACTGCGAGGTCGAGGGCATCGAGCCCGTCGGCGAGGGCCGGTTCCACGCCACGATCAGGCGCAAGGCGCGGTTCGTCGACGAGGCGGCCTGCACCGGCTGCCAGAAGTGCGAGACGGCCTGCACGGTCTCGGTCCCTGACCAGTTCAACGCCGACCTGGTGGCCCGCCATGCGGCGTACATCGCCTTCCCCCAGGCCGTGCCCAAGAAGGCGGTCATCGAGCGAGCGGGTTCGTCACCGTGCTCGTTCACCTGCCCTGCCGGCATCCAGGCCCACGGCTACGTCTCGCTCATCCGGAGCGGCGAATACGAGAAGGCGTTCCAGCTCGTGCTCGACGCCACGCCCCTCGTCGGCACGCTCGGTCGCGCGTGCTACGCGCCGTGCGAGGTCGACTGCACCCGCGGCTCACTCGAAGGTCCCCTCCCGATCCGACGGCTCAAGCGCTTCATCGCGGACGAGCACTACGACCGGTTCGACGGCCCCGGGGTGGCGATCCCCGAGCCGAACGGCCACCGTGTCGCGATCGTCGGCTCCGGGCCGGCTGGCCTGACGGCGGCCTGGCAGCTCGCCCGCAAGGGCTACGGCGTGAAGATCTTCGAGGCGGCACCGAAGGCCGGCGGCTTCCTCCGCCTCGCCATCCCCGCCTATCGCCTGCCCTCGGAGGTCGTGGAGCGGGACATCGCGAATGTCACGGCCATCGGCGTCGAGATCGCCGTCGACACGCCCGTCGAGGACCTCGAAGGGCTCCGTGGGGATGGCTACGACGCGGTCCTCGTGGCGACCGGGACGCCGCTCTCGACCCGGATGGGCGTGCCCGGCGAGCAGCTCGAGGGCGTCCTGAGCGGCGTCGCATTCCTGCGCTCGGTGAAGCTCGGCGAGGGGATCGACCTGACCGACCGGCGCGTCGTCGTCATCGGCGGCGGCAACGTCGCGATGGACACTGCGCGGACCGCCCGCCGGCTCGGCGCCCGCGATGTCAGCGTCGTCTATCGCCGCACCCGGGCAGAGATGCCGGCCCATCACGTCGAGGCCGCCGACACCGAGAAGGAGGGCGTCGGGTTCGTCTACCAGACGGCGCCGCTCGCGGTTCTCGACGACGACCACGGGTCGACGCGGGCCCTCCGCTGCAGCCGGATGACCCCGGGAACCCCGGATGCATCTGGTCGGAGCCGGCCCGAGCCGGTCCCGGGCAGCGAGTTCGAGATCGACTGCGATGTGATCATCACCGCGATCGGCATGGCCCCCGACAGCGCGGCGTTCGCGAGCCAGGTCGGGGCGACGAGGACCGGGTCGATCGTCGTGGACGAGCGGACGCTCCAGACCGACGTGCCATGGCTGTTCGCCGCCGGCGACGTCGTATCGGGTGCATCGGACATCACCCGGGCGACCGGCCAGGGCCAGCGGGCCGCGTTCATGATCGATCGCTGGATCCAGGATCGGACGCTCGAGGGCTTCGACCTCCGCCTGCCGGTCGTCGACAAGGACGAGGTTCTGGCCCGCCAGAAGGCGTACCGCCTGGCGCTGCCTGCGGCTCCCAGCGAGGTCATCGAGGCCGCACCGACCGATTTCCGCGAGGTGGAGCTGCCGATGACCGAGGCCGAGGCACGCGCGGGCGCCGGGCTGTGTCTCGACTGCGGCGTCTGCTCGGAGTGCGGCGAGTGCGTCGACGCCTGCCCGGTCGAGAACTGCATCGACCTCCGCGCCCGCGACCAGATCAGCGAGATCGAGGTCGGGGCGGTCGTCGTGGCGACCGGCTTCGAGCTCTTCGCCGCCGACCTCAAGCCGCAGTACGGCTTCGGCACGTTCAAGAACGTCATCACCGGCATGCAGATGGACCGCCTGCTCGCTCCGACCCGGCCATTCAACACGATCCTCCGGCCGGGTGACGGCAAGGTCCCCGAGCGGATCGCCTATGTCATGTGCACCGGATCCCGCGACGAGACCGTCGGCAACCCGCTCTGCTCGCGGTTCTGCTGCATGTACTCGATCAAGCAGAACCAGCTGATCATGGGCGCCCTGCCGATCGCCGACGTGACGGTCCACTACATGGACATCCGGGCCGCCGGCAAGCGCTACGACGAGTTCTACGAGCAGGCCAAGGCGATGGGCGCCAACTACGTCAAGGGACGGGTGGCGAAGATCACCGAGAAGGACGACGGCGACCTGGTCCTGCGCTACGAGGACATCGAGCACGGGGGGCAGCTGGTCGAGGCCGAGTACGACCTCGTCGTGCTGGCCGTCGGGGTCCAGCCCAACAGCGATGCCCAGGCCCTCTTCCCGGAGGGCGGCCTGTCGCTCGACGAGTTCCAGTACGTCGCCGAGACCGACGAGGACGCCAACCCGGGTCAGACCAGCATCCCGGGCGTGTACGTCGCCGGCGCCGCATCCGGCGCCAAGGACATCGCCGATTCG
>DATAIW010000226.1:0-4650 GCA_036262455.1 Candidatus Limnocylindrales bacterium
CTCCTGGAGCCCCTCGTCGGCGATGACGTCGAGCACGGCGAGCCCGATCGCGGCCGACACGGGATTGCCGCCGAACGTGTTGAAGTACTCCATCCCGTTGGCGAACGCGTCGGCGATCGCGCGGGTCGTCACCACGGCGCCCAGGGGATGGCCATTGCCGATCGGCTTGCCCATCGTGACGATGTCCGGACGGGCACCCTGCGCGTCGAACGCCCATACGGCCGAACCGACCCGCCCGAACCCGACCTGGACCTCGTCGGCGATCGGGACCGCGCCGACAGCGCGGGCGGCATCGAACAGGCCGGCGAGCCAGCCCGGCGGCGGGACGACCTGACCGGCGACGCTCGGGATCGCTTCGGCGATCAGGGTACCCGCCGGGTGGCCCGCCACGGCCGACGAATCCAGCACCGCCCGGGCCTCGGCCAGATAGACCGCGCCGACCTCCGGGCCGGGGCCGCGATGGCGGCCGCGGTACGGATCCGGAAGCGGCACGACCTGGACGTCGTCACGCCGGCCGGCACCGCCCGGACCGTCGAACTTGTACGGGCTGATCTCGATGAGCCGTTGGGTGTTGCCGTGGTAGGCGACGTCGACGGTCGCGACATCCGGCCGCCCGGTCGCGGCTCGGGCGAGCCGGAGCGCCAGCTCGTTCGCCTCGCTGCCCGAATTCGTGAAGAAGCAGACCGCGAGGTGGCCCGGCAGGAGCGCCGTCAGACGCTCGGCGTAGCGGACGACGTTCTCGTGGAGGTAGCGCGTGTTCGTGTTCAGGAGGCGCATCTGGGCGACGCCCGCCTCGACGACCCGGGGGTGGGCGTGGCCGACGTGGGCGACGTTGTTGACGCAGTCGAGATACGCCCGGCCACCGGCGTCATACAGGAAGGCGCCCTCGCCGCGGACGATATGGAGCGGTGTCCGATAGCTGAGCGAAAGCGATGGTCCGAGGCGCTGCCGGCGGGCGGCCAGGATCTCCTCGGGCGTCATCGCGGGATCGGGGTTCGTCGTCGTCACCGGACGGGCTCGACTGCGATCAGCCGCTCGAGGAGGTCCCACGCCGGCGCCTCCGAGACGGTCAGGTACGGATCGTCGGGGGCCAGGCTCGACTGGTGGGCGCTGAGCGCGACGCTGGTCGCGAGGCGGAGAGCCACGAGCTCGACGAGGAGATCTCGCTCGTCGTCCGCGAGCGGCAGCGCCTCCTCGAAGCCCGACCGGACGGTCTCGATCGTCGCCACAGGGTCTGCATCGCCAAGCGCGGCGTAGGCGCAGGCGACGGCCAGCTCATTGACCACGACCGACCAGACGGCGTCGCCAAGGTCGAGCAGGCCGCTGATCGATGCGCCGTCGTCGGCGACGAGCACGTTGTGGTCGTTCGCGTCGTTGTGGATGACCCCGTGGCGGAGCGCCGGCAGGATTGCCGCCAGCGGCTCGAGACGCCGCCGCCAGCGATCCAGCAGGGCGACCCGGTCGGGGTCGGTGATCGCGGGGGCATGGGCCGCGATCACCTCGAGGCTCTGCTCGGCGGACCAGTGGAACCGGCGATGAGCCGCCGGATGATCGAAGCCGTCGAGCGCGGCCGCGGTCCGGCCCATCGTGCGTCCGAGGTCCGTCAGCAGAGCCGAGGAGCGGTGCGCGGACGGGATCGCGGCGAGCGGCCGACCCGGCAGCCAGCCCAGGAGCCGGGCGAGGATCGGCGATCCGTCGGACCCGATGTCGACGATCTCGCGCCCGGCGGTCGTCCGGATCGCCCGCTGGCACGGGACACCCGCGCCGGCCAGCCGATCCATCACCCGGTGCTGGAAGTCGAGGAAGGCTGGGTCCTCGTTCGCGTTCGACAGCTTCAGGACGAACCGCTCGACGCCGTCGACGACGACGGCGAAGTTCCGGTCGCGCTCGCTGGGCAGGGAGCGCAGGTCGCCGACCAGCCCCCACTGGCGGAGCAGGACCGAGGCCGCGCCGGCGGTGTCGATCGATGGCCGGGTGAGGACCGCGCCGACGAGCTCGTTCACCCGGACAGCGTACCGGGCTCGTGGTGCGCGGCGTCGGGTGGCGGGCGACCGAGCCTCAACCCAGGGTCAGGTCGACCAGTCCCTCGCCGAGGCGGCGGCGGACCTCGGAGAGCAGCTCGGCGTCGTAGGCGACGCGCCGGCTGAGCTCCATCGGCAGCGAGCCGCCACCGGTCGGCGCCGGGACATGGAGGACGACGCGGGTTCCGCCGGGTCGCTCGCGCAGCAGGTTCTTGAAGGTCTCCATCGCGAGGACCAGCCGGTCGGAGGTCGCGCCTCCGAACCTGACATGGAGCACCTGGTCAGGCTGGCTCGCGATCTGGGAGGTCGGCGCCTGCGACGCCTGGGCGGCCCGGGCGCGCGCCTCGTCGGGGAGGGCCGGCTCGACGTCCGCATCGTCGAACCCGCCGCCCGACGCGGCCGCGCCGACGAAGCCTGCCGGCTCGTCGTAGGTCGGGATCGGCTCGGCCGGGACGATCCGCGGCAGATCGCCGCCGATCTGCGCCTCGGCTCGGAGCGGGGAGACCCGCGGCACGCCGGGCCGGATCTCGTCTGGTCGTGCTGCGGCCGGAGGCGGGGCGCCGGGGCCGACCGCAACGCCGACCGGGCCCCAGCCCGGCTCCGGCATGGGCGAGGTAGCCATGACGGGGACGGGCGCCGGGCGGTCGGTCGCCGGGCGCTGGCCGGGACCGCCGCCATTCGACCAGCCGTTGCCGTTGCCGTTGGCTCCCCCGCCCCGCCGCCCGCCGCGCCCGCGATCGCCGGCCGAGACCTCGCGCGCGAACGCCTCGGGTCCGCGGGTGATCGCACCGTCCCAGTCGACCGCGAGATCGGCCAGCAGCGAGACGTCGTCGCCGCGGTGGTCGATCCGGCCGGCGACGAGCAGGATCGTGCCCTCCGTCCAGGTGGCCGCCGTCAGCTCGTACATCCTCGGGAACACGACGACCTCGATCGTCCCCTGGAGGTCCTCGAGCGTCGCCACGCCCATCGTCGCGTTCGCCTTCGTGATCACCCGCCGGAAGCCGGTCACGATCCCGCCGATCACGACCCGCTGGCCGTCGAGCGACTCGTCCTTGAGGTCGCTGCTGAAGGCGGTCACGTACTGGCCGACCTGCTCGGCGACCTCGCCCATCGGATGCTCCGACAGGTACAACCCGAGCAGCTCCTTCTCCCAGCGCAGCCGCTCCCGGACCGGCACCTCGGTGGCGAAGGGCAACGGCCGCTCCAGGGCGGTGGCATCGTCGGCCCCGAGGTCGAACAGCGAGGTCTGGCCGCTCAGCCGGTCGCGGGTCGCCGCCTGACCGGCGTTGATCGCATCGTCGAGGCCGAGGAGCACCTGGGCGGGATGGCCGAGGGCGTTCAGGGCGCCGACCTTGGCGAGCGCCTCGAGGACCTTGCGGTTGACGAGGCGGAGGTCGATCCGCGAGCAGAGGTCGGTCAGCGACTTGAACGGGCCGCCCTCCTTGCGGGCGGCGACGATCGACTCGATCGCGCTCTGGCCGACGTTCTTGACCGCCAGCAGCCCGAACCGGATCGCCGGCCCCTCGACGGTGAACTCGACGTCGGAGTGGTGGACGTCGGGGAGCTTGATCTCGATGCCCATCCGGCGGCATTCGGCGATCGCGGCCGCGACCTTCTCCTCGTTCGAGCGGAAGGCCGTCAGGACCGCGGTCATGTACTCGACCGTGTAGTTCGCCTTCAGGTAGGCCGTCTGGTAGGCGATCAACCCGTAACAGGTCGCGTGGGCCTTGTTGAAGCCGTACCGCTCGAACGGCTCGAAGGCCTTGAACACAGCGTCGATAACGCCCGGTTCCACACCTCGCTCCGCGGCCTGGGACACGAACTTGCCCTTCTGGGCCCGGAGGACGTCCGACTTCTTCTTGCGGATGGCATAGCCCAGGGTGTCCGCCTCGGGACCCGTGAAGCCGCCCAGCGCGATGGCGGCGGCCATGATGTCCTCCTGGTAGACGAAGATCCCGTACGTCTTCTCCATGAACGGCTGCAGCAGCGGGTGGAGGTAGCTCACCGGCTCCAGGCCATGCTTCCGGCGGATGTACGCGGGGATGTGGTCCATGGGCCCCGGCCGGAACAGCGCCACCATGGCCGCCAGGTCATAGACCGAGGTGGGCCGCAGCTCCCGGATGTAGCGGCGCATGCCCGCGGACTCCAGCTGGAACACGCCCGTCGTCTCACCCGATGACAGCAGCTCGAACGTCCTGGTGTCGTCCAGCGGGATGTGGTCGATGTCGATGCGCTCACCACCGCGTTCCTGGAGGATGAGGTCGACCGCCTGGCGCAGGATGGTCAGGTTCGAGAGGCCCAGGAAGTCGAACTTCAGCAGGCCCAGTGCCTCCACGCCATGCATCTCGTACTGGGTCATGAGCGAGTCGGAGTTGGTCGCGCGCTGGAGCGGCATGAGGTCGGTGAGCGGCTCACGGCTGATCACGACGCCGGCGGCGTGCGTGGACGCGTTCCGCGCCACGCCCTCCAGCTGCTTCGCGAAGTCCACGACGCGGTGGACGGCGGGGTCGCCCTCGTACATCTCGCGGAGCTGCGACGACGTGACGATGGCCTCGTCGAGCTTGATCCCGAGCTGGTTGGGGACCGCCTTGGCGATCCGGTCGATCTCGCCGTAGCTGTGGCCGAGGAC
>DATAIW010000227.1:0-4822 GCA_036262455.1 Candidatus Limnocylindrales bacterium
GCGTCGGGCTCGGCGATGCTCCCGGGTCGGGCGTCGGCGCCGACGCAAGGTTCTGCGGATTCGGCGTCGCAACCTGGAAGTCAGCGGCGTTGTCGTTCGTGTCGATCCCGTTTCCGCTCGCTCCGCCGGGCCGCCGTTCGATGCTCGAGCCGGCCGCCGGTGCCGACGCGGCAACACCTTCGACGAAGGCATTCGTGGCGTCACCCCAGGCGACGGCGTCGATCGGCGATCCGCCGACCGGTCGCAGCACGACCGCTCCGCCGGTCCCTGCAAAGCCCCCTGAGTAGGTCGCATCTGCCGATCCGGCGACGATCCCCGCGGCGTTCGCGACGAGCAGATGGCGTCCGGGTTCGAGGATCCGGGAGGATGCCCAGGTCGCCTTCCGCGTGACGGTCGAGCCGGTCGAGGTGGCGTAGACGAGCTCAAGGCCGATCAGGTCGACCGCGATCGGGCCGGCGTTCGCGAGCTCCGCGAACTCATCGGAAGCCGATGCTCCGCCGGTCTGGATCTCCGAGATCAGGAGTGTCGACGCCGGCCACGCGACGGCGGCGGTCCCTCCCCCGGGCGAGGCCGCGGATGAAGAGCGGGGGAACGGCCGGTGGGCCGCCGTCGCAAGCGAAGCGACGACCAGGGCGAGGACCAGGGCAGACGACAGGGCAGCAGGCCCCGCCCGTCGGGCGCGCGACATCGACGACCTCCCGGCGGGGTTGTCGGAACGAGGGCCGCGGTTCGAGGACGGCCCGTTGGGGCGGAACACGGTTGTAGCAGGGGCCGCTTGTCGCGGCATCGATCGCCGCTGCACCGGGGATCCATCGTCCGTTTGCGGCGGGTCGACACTGGATGCACCGCGGATCACCACCGACTGCAGGGCGCCTGCACCACGTCTGCACGACGGATCTACCCGAGCCAGCGCCGATTCCACGGGCGTCGACGACCCCGCTCGATCGCGCCCGGATCGTCGAACGCGTACGATGCTGGAACCCGTCGCGTCCACCCGACCGCCGTACCGGCATCCGTACCCGGCCCGCGCCCTCAACCATGGGCGCCCATCACCTGGAGGCACCGTGGCCCGAGCCAAGCGCACCGACCGAGCCGAGGCCCGCCGACGCCACCGCGCGACCTTCGCCGACCCACTCGCCGAGGGCGACCTCGCGTCGACCGCCGACGACGCCATCAGCGCGAGCGCTCCGGCGCGCGCGGACGGCGCCTCGCGGGCCCGCAGCCGGTCCGGCGCGGCGACGCCACCCGCGCGCGGGTCGACACCCCCGCCGCCGCGCCCCAGCATCCCTGGCGCCTTCCGGTCGTCCTTCCGCCCCGTCGACCTGCGTGGCGACATCCGGGCCCTGCCGCAGATCGTCACCCACTGGTCGCTCTACCTTTCGGTCATCCTCGCGGGCCTGTCGGTGGCGCTCGTCCCGTTCCTCGGCGCGGGATCGATCGCCGGGGTGATGTTCGGCTACTTCTCGGGCGCCGCCCCCTTCGGGACCGCGTTCATCGCGGGCCTCTTCGCCCCGCGGGCGAGCTACCTGGTCGGGATCCTCGCGGCCCTCGCGTCGGCCGGATTCATGGCCCTGGCGTTCTCGGTCGGACCGTTCGGAGGGACGCTCCAGGGCATGACCGATGCGAACCTCGCACCGCTGTCGGAGTCCTCGGCCAAGTCGATCCTGCTGAGCGAAGCGCTGTTCACGGGCGTTCCGTTGGCCGCGCTGGTCGCGGCCGCAGGCGCGTGGTACCGACGGTTCCTGAATCGGGCGAACCCGAACCGTGCTCGGCCGTCGAACCCGGGCGGCCGCCGTCCCGACGGCAAGGTCCCGAAGAAGCCCCAGCAGCGCCCGATGCTGGCTCGGAGGCGATAGGGCTGTCGCGCCTGGACGACGCTGGCGGCGTTGCCGCCTGCGGTCCTCGCAAGCTGGCATCCGAGCCCGCTTGCTGCGGTCCTCGGGGTCGCCTTGCGCTCGACCACGCATGCGCGACGAACGCAGTCGCCGGCTGTCCGGGCGTCAGCCCATTCGGCGCATTCCGGCCATGCCGAGCTGCTTGACGCCCTGGGGCTGAGCGGGCGCGCCCGCGCTCGCCGCGGCCTCGATCAGCGGCCGGACCTCGTGGGCGATGACGTTGACGACCTTCGACTCCCGCTGGAGCTCGCCGTCGACGAGCAGCAGGGCATGACGCCGGACGATGCCGCGGAGACGGGCCCAGGCATCGGGCCACAGCGTGACGTTGACCATCCCGGTCTCGTCCTCGAGGGCAAGGAAGACCGTGCCCTTGGCCGTCATCGGATGCTGACGGGTGACCACGAGGCCGCCGATCCGGACCCGCCCCGGCTTCCGGTCGTCGAGCGCCGCGTTCGGGACCGCTCCGAGCCGATCGAGCGCCGGACGGTACAGCTCGATCACCTGACGCCTCGCATCGAGCCCGACGACCGCATAGGCATCACCGATCCGCTCGGACTCCGTCAGCCCGGGCAGGGTCGGCGCCTCGGTCGCCGGCAGGCGGAGGGCCATCGGGCGTGACGCCGCGCGGGTGAAGGCGCCGCCCTTCGTCGAGCGTCCGTCGAGCCGGCCGCGGCTCGCGCCCGCGACCTCGCGGAGCTGCCAGAGAAGCTCGCGCCGCGGCCGCCCGAGCGAATCGAGCGCCCCGACCCGGATCATCCGCTCGAGCGTCTCCTCCGGCAGCCCGGTCCGCTCGACGACATCCGCCAGCGAGCGGTACGACCCGTGTTCCAGCTCTGCGTCGAGCAGCGCCTCGTGCTCCTCGCCGATCCCCTTGACCAGCCCGAGCCCGAGCCGGACGCCCCAGCCGACGGCGCTCTCGGCGGCCCATCGACCCCGCGCCTCGTCCGACGGGATCAGGCAGCCGCTGGAGCGGACCGGGGCCGGTCGCCGCGCGATGCCCGCGTCACCGGGGAGTGCCTCGCCGGGTCCGTCATCGCCCTCGCCCAGCGCCCAGCCCGGCCGCCCGACCCACTCGGTGGTCGTCTTGTACGTGCTCCGGTTGATGTCGACCGGGAGGACCGCCACCCCGTGCCGCTTGGCATCGTTGACGAGGACCTCGACCGGGTAGAAGCCCATCGGCTGGGCGTTGATCAGCCCGACGAGGAACTGGGCCGGGTAGAAGAGCTTCAGGAACGACGACTCGTAGGCGGTCCGGGCGAAGGCCGCCGCGTGCGACTTGGCGAACCCGAACGAGGCGAACGCGGCGACCTGCCGGAAGAGCTCCTCGGCGACCTCCTCGGTCATCCCGGGCTGGCGCATGCAGCCGTCGTGGAACTGGGCGTGGAGCTTCTCCATCTCGCGGGTCGAGCGCCACGTTCCCATCGCCCGGCGGAACCCGTCGCTGGCAGCCGGCGTGAACCCGGCGACCTCGATCGCGATCCGCATCACCTGCTCCTGGTACAGGATCACGCCCTTCGAATCCCGCAGGACCGGCTCGAGGCTCGGATGGAGATAGGTCACCTCCTCGAGGCCCTGCTTCCGGCGCAGGTACGGGTGGACGGCGTTGCCCTGGATCGGACCCGGCCGGATGATCGCGACCTCGACCACGAGATCGTCGAGGCACGACGGGCGCGATTTCGGCAGCGTCTGCATCTGGGCCCGGCTCTCGACCTGGAAGACCCCGACCGTGTCGGCCGCCTGGAGCATCGCGAAGACCTCGGCCACGTCCTCGGGCAGCCGGTCGAGGTCGAGGCAGACGGCGCAGTCGTGCTCGATCAGCTGGAGCGTCTCGTCGATCGCGGCCAGCATCCCCAGCCCGAGCAGGTCGAGCTTGATCAACTTGAGCGCCTCGACGTCGCGCTTGTCGAACTGGACGACGACCCGGTCGGGCATCGTCGCCCGCTCGAGCGGCGCGATGTCGATCAGCGGCGCCGCGGTCACGAGCATCCCGCCGCTGTGGATGCTCAGGTGCCGCGGGAAGCCGTCGATCCGGGCGCAGAACTCGAGCCAGCGCTCCCAGTCGGACAGATCGCGGGTCGTGCCGCCGCGGGCCTGCGGCGGCGGTTCCGGCGCGACGCGGGCAACGCTCGATTGCCCGCCCCTCCCCATCGCCTGGGTCGGAGGAGCCGGTGGGTCCCAGTGGTTCGGCCGGCCCAACCGGTCGGTCTTGCGTGGCGGCGACTCTGGCAGCCCGCTCTCGGGATCGATCGCTCGCCGGCCTCCCTGCCCGTCGTCGATCAGCGCCGGAGCGACCAGCCGCTCGCGGTCGACTGCATAGCCCGTCCCGCGCCCGTCGCGCAGCCAGGCGACGCTCGCCGGCGTATCGCCGGGACCACCCTCGTCGTCGCCGCGGCCCGGCCGGATCGCGGTCCGAGGGGCGAGCGCGTCGGGCAACGCTCGCTCCCCCCGCTCCGCACTGATATCGATCCCATCGGTATTCCAGGGACTGGATCGACCGAAAGCCGCGTCCGGAGCGTCGATCGACGGTCCGGCAAACGTGGCCAGACGGTTTGCGAGCGTGGCAGGCGATCCGTCGGCTCCTCGATCTCGCGCCTGCGGGCCGTCCAATCCCCCGGATATCGATGGCGTTGATGTGGACTCGAGGAGGGCTCCGACGGCAGCGCCGAGCGGGATCTCCGCCAGCCAGCCGAACGGCCGTGGCGCATCCTCGGGCCGATGGCGTCGCGGAGCTCCGCCTCGGACCTCCGAGAGCGCACCGCTGGCCCGGGCCGGGCCGGGCGGCTGGCGCCATGGCGGCACCTTCCCGACGAGCGGCATCCTGGCATTCAGCTGGCCCATCCCATCCACGAGCTGCTCGCCCAGGTCCCCTTCGACGCGGGTTGCATCCTCGGGCCGCGGCAATCGCCCGTTGCCGGCCTCTCCCTCCC
>DATAIW010000228.1:0-6335 GCA_036262455.1 Candidatus Limnocylindrales bacterium
ACCGGCGTCGCGCTCGGCGCCGACGCGATCAACCCGGTCAACGGCGAGCGGATCCCGATCTTCGTCGCCGACTACGTGCTCGGCGGCTACGGGACCGGCGCGATCATGGCCGTCCCCGCTCACGACGAACGCGACTACGCGTTCGCGCTGAAGTACGGCCTGCGGATCCGGCGGGTCGTCGCGGCTCCTGGCGACGAGGACCGCGAGCTCGACATCCCGTACCTCGCCCATTCACCCGGCGAGCGGCTGGTCGACAGCGGACCGTACAGCGGGCTGCCGGCCGACGAGGGCGGCAAGGCGATCGTCGGCGAGCTCGAGGCACGCGGCAAGGGCAAGGCCGCCGTCACATACCGCCTGCGCGACTGGCTGATCAGCCGGCAGCGCTACTGGGGAACGCCGATCCCGGTGATCTACTGCGAGCGCGACGGGATCGTGCCGGTGCCCGAGGAAGACCTCCCGGTCCGGCTGCCCGACACCGTCGACTACCGCGGCAGCGGCGAGAACCCGCTCAATCGCGACGAGACATTCCTCAACGTGACCTGTCCGCAGTGCGGCGGCCCCGCGAAGCGCGAGACCGACACGATGGACACGTTCGTCGACTCATCGTGGTACTGGTTCCGCTACCTGTCCCCGGAGAAGGCCGGTGCGCCGATCGAGCGGGAGATCGTCAAGCGCTGGACGCCGGTCAACCAGTACACGGGCGGCTCCGAGCACGCGGTCATGCATCTGCTCTACGCCCGGGAGTGGACGAAGATGATGCGCGACATCGGTCTCGTCGAGCAGGACGAGCCGTTCAAGCGCCTGTTCAACCAGGGCCAGATCCTGGGCCTGGACGGCGAGCGGATGTCGAAGTCGCGCGGCAACACGCAGGACCCGGACGAGCTCGTCGCACGGTACGGCGCCGACACGATCCGCCTGTTCCTGATGTTCATGGGCCCCTGGGACCAGGGCGGGCCGTGGAGCCCGACCGGGATCGGCGGCGTCCATCGGTTCCTGAACCGGCTCTGGACGATCGCGCTCGACCCTCACGGCCGCGAGCCCGGCGACCCGGACAGCGGCTCGCTGCCGGCCGGCGTCGACGAGGCCGCGGCCCGCCTCCAGATGCGCCAGGCGGCGCATCGGACCCTGCGCGGGGTGACTGCGGACTACGAGGCGTTCCACTTCAACACGATGATCGCCAAGCTCATGGAGCTCGGGAACCTCCTGATGCGCTTCCGGGGATCCGTCGTCGCCGGGTCCGAGGAATGGGACGAGGCCGTTCGCCTGTCGCTGCTGATGCTGGCCCCGGCCGCCCCGCACATCACCGAGGAGCTCTGGTCGCGGCGGCTGGCCGCGGCCGGCGCGCGGTGGTCGTCGATCCATCAGGAGACATGGCCGGCCGTGGACGAGGCGGCCGTCGTCGAGGCCACCCGCGAAGTCCCGGTCCAGGTCAACGGCAAGCTCCGCGACAAGGTCGTCGTCCCGGCCGACACTGACGCCGCCGGGCTCGAGGCGGCCGTCCTCGCCAGCGACCGGATCCAGGCCGTCCTCGCCGGACGGGAGCCGCTGAAGATCATCCAGGCCGGCGGCGGCAAGCTCGTCAACATCGTCGTCCGGGACGCCTGACCATGCCCCACGTCGGTGAGCTCCGGGCTCCCCGCCCCGAACCCGGACCCGGCCCGCGCCCGGCCGGGGTCGCCGCCGTGTCGTGGGGCGAGGGGCGGATCGACCGGTTCTGGATCGGGCCCGAGGGCGACCTGCTCCACGCGGCGTTCGACGGCGAGCGCTGGCTCGAGACCGAGTCGCTCGGCGGGACGCCGGCCTCGACGCCGGGCGCGACCGCGTGGGCCGTCGACCAGCTCCAGGTGTTCGCCGTCTTCGCCGATGGCGAGCTGTGGAATCGCTACTGGGACGGGACGAGCTGGCACGCGTGGGAGTCGCTCGGCGGTGTGCTGGACCCGTCGGCGGGCGCAGCGGCGTCGTCGTGGTCGGCCGACCGGATCGACGTCTGGGCGGTCGGGCTCGACGGCCGGACATGGCACCGCCTTTGGGACGGCAGTCGTTGGGTCGACTGGGAGCAGCTCTGACCGTCCCCGCTCCGGTCGAGCGTCATGACAGGGAGACAGGACACCCGGCTGTGCATGCGGACCATCGGGCTCTGACGTTGCTGGCGATGGCCGCGACCGTCGCGGTCGGGTGCGGAGCGGTGCCGCGCGACCGGTCGGCCGCGGCGGCGCGGGCCGAGCAGGCGATCATCCGGCCGGCGGTCGACCACGCGCTGGCCGACGCCGGAGTGACGGGTCACATGGGAGATCGCGATCGAATCGCCTTCCGTGGTCACGACCTCACGCTGATCGAAGGCCAGCTCGTCAGGGAGGATGTCCGGTCGTGGCGGACGTTCCTCTACGATGGATCGATCGGGACCGCGGAGCAGCTGCGTTTCCGGACCGATTCCGGCAGCGTCGCGTTCTCGAAGCCGACGATCACGGCGATCCGCGTCGATGGCGCGCCGGCGATCCTGGTCACGTTGTACGTCATCTCTGAAGGCGCGGTGGGCGCGGAGGGCGGTGAGCTGATCTACTACCGGACGATCGCGGACGGTCGCGCATGACCGCCATCCAGGTCGGCGCGCTGTGCTGGAACCAGTACACCGACTGGCCGTCCCTCCTCGCGGCCGGCGTCCGCGCCGAGGACCTCGGCTACGACAGCCTCTGGACGTGGGACCACCTCTACCCGATCGTGGGCAGCAGCGACGGCCCGATCCACGAGGGCTGGCTGACGCTGGCGGCGTGGGCCCAGGCGACCGAGCGGATCCGGATCGGGCTGATGGTCGGCGCGAACACGTTCCGCGAGCCGGCTCTGACCGCGAAGATGGCGACGACCCTCGACCACATCTCGGGTGGTCGGGCGACGCTCGGGATCGGCGCGGCGTGGTTCGAGGAGGAGCACACCGCCTACGGCCTCGAGTTCGGCGACGGCTTCCCGGAGCGGCTGCGCTGGCTTGCGGAGGCGTTGCCGATCATGCGCGGGATGCTCCGCGGCGAGACGGCAACCGCCAAGGGCCCGCATTACCAGGCGCGGTCGGTCCGCAACGACCCGCCGCCGATCCAGGACCGGCTGCCGTTGCTGATCGGTGGTGGCGGCGAGCAGGTGACCCTCAAGCTCGTCGCCCGGTACGCCGACGCAAACAATGTCGGCGGCGGGATCGACCAGGTCCGCCGCAAGGAGGCGGTCCTCCTCCGTCACTGCGAGACCGTCGGGCGCGATCCGGCCGAGATCGAGCGCACGACCGGGCTCGGCGTCGTGGTGATCCGCGACTCGCGCGCGAAGGCCCGCAAGGCCTCCGACGCGATCTTCGCCCGGAACGGCCAGGCGGACCCGTGGAAGAACCAGCCGGTCGGGACCCCGGAGGATGTCGCGGCGTTCATCGCCCCGTTCCTCGAGATCGGCTATCGCCATGTGATCGCGGGCTTCCCGAACCCCTACGACGAGGAGTCGATGACCCGGCTCGCGACCGACGTCCGGCCGCTGCTCGGCGCGAGCGTGTAGACCCAGCCCTTCTTGAGCTCCAGGTCCTCGAGCTCGGTCGTCGTCCGGACGTCGTAGCGGGCCAGCTCGACGAGCTCGCTCGCGGGCAGGTAGCGGCGGCCCGGGTCGCCGAGCAGGACATCGAGCCCGCGGGCACGCGCCCGCTGCAGCCAGGGAAGGACGCGCTCCGCGAGGCCGGCCTCGTAGCAGACGTCGCCGGCGAGGATCACGTCGGCATCCGGTGGCTCCTCGTCGAGGATGTCGCGGGCGACGACTGCGACCCGATGGCCGTTGGCTCGCGTGTTGAGCTCGATCGCCGCGGCCGCGAAGGCATCGATGTCGGCGGCGGTCGCGCTTGACGCGCCGGCGAGCGACGCCGCGACCGCGCAGAGCCCGGAGCCGGAGGCCAGGTCGAAGACGCGACGCCCGGCGACGGCCTCCGGGTGTTCGGCGAGGTAGTGGGCGATCGCCAGCCCGCCTCCCCAGGCGAACGCCCAGTACGGCAGGGCGGCGTCGGGATCGTTCGTCTCGACCTGGACGGCGTGCCACAGCGGCAGCACCTCGTCGGCCAGGTGGAGGCGGATCCCCTCGAGCCCGGGGACCGGCCGAAGGCGCGTGTGGCGGCGGACGAAGGCGCGGGCGGAGGTGGCCATGGCCGCACTCTAGCGAGCGTCGGCCGCTTCGACCTCCCCGGTCTCCTTCCGGCGGGCCCGATGGCGCCGGGCCTTGGCCCGGTTGCCGCAGGTCGCCATGTCGCACCAGCGGCGGCGGCCCGCCCGCGACTCGTCGTAGAAGATCCAGCGACACGTGTCGTTGGCGCAGATCCGGACCCGGTCGTCGTGACCGCTGCCGATCTCGCGGACGATGGGTTCCGCGATCCGGGCGAGGACGTGGTCGATCGCGTCGCCGACGTGGCTGTGGCCGATCCGGACGCCGTCGTCGGCGGGAACGAGCTCGACCCGCTCGCGACCAGCGAGGGCGCGATTGACCTCGTCGATCGCGGCACGCGGCGGCGCCTCCTCGTGGGCGACCGCGTGGGCCACGTCGCGGAGGGCGGTCCGGGCGGTGACGAGGCGGCGGAGGGCGGCTTCGCGATCGACCGCGGAGCGCCCGACGGCCGTGATCGCGGTTGCGTCAGGCACGACGGCGGCATCCGCCAGCCAGGTCGCCGCCGTATCGAGCGAGGTCAACCGCTCGACGAGTGCACCGTTCTCGAGCTCGAGCGTGTTCAGGAAATCGAAGGCCGTCTCGAGGGGGACCGCGTCGTGGACGTGGTCGCTCGTCGCGGGCCTGTGGGCGATGGCGGTGGCGTTCACCTAACCACCCTATATCGCTTGACAGGTTACGCGCAAGAGGCTAAGGTACGAAGTAACCACAACAACACGAGACACCGGTTACGACACCGGAGACGGGAGAGTCCGATGGACGCCTTGATCGCCCTCGCCGCCATCCTCGCCGGCCTCATCGGGCTCGACATCGCCGCCCTGTGCTGGGGCACCGACAGCCGCGACTCGTTCATCGATGACCACGTCCGCTGACCGGCCGACACCGCCGGTTCGCTCCAGGAGAACATGACATGCAGTCCAACTACTACGCCTTCCTCGCCCTCGAGCTCGCCCGTGAGCGCGTCGCCGAGGCGAACGCCCAGCGGCTGGCTGCTCTCGCCCACCCGGGCGAGCCGTGGACGGCCGGGATCCGGCGCGCGATCGCGCGGATCGCCCTGGCCGTCGCCCGGGCGGCCGACGACGAGGTCGGGCGGGTCCCGCTGACGACCCACTGACGCGTGTCCGGATCCGCGATACGCGAGTGCAGCTAAGCGGCAGATAAGTCGCGACGGCTAAGGTGCCGCCAGACGCCCCGCCGACGTCGGAAGTGCCCCCAACGTCGCGGGGCGTCGAGCTGTCCGCCACGGCTCGTCGGTCCCGCGCTCCTCCCGCCGAGGAGGAACGATGGACGAACCGGCGCCGTGGCGCGCCCTCGAGGATCACCCGCCGGCCGCAGGCAACGGCGCCACCGGGCCGGTTCCGCTGACCGATCCGGGAGGTGCGAGCGCGACCCGCATCCCGTGGCTCGTCGCAGCGTTCGCGACGGCGGCGGTCGTCGCCGGGATCGCGATCTGGCTCGTTGCGTCGAGCGGCCGGGGTTCGGTCGTCGTCGAGGGCGGCGGCCCGGCCCCCGGCGGATCCGCCCGTGATCGTGGCGCGATCGCGATCGCTGCGGCGGCGTCGACCGGGCCGGCCCTCATCGTGGACGTCCAGGGTGCCGTCGTGCGGCCCGGAATCGTCCGCCTGCCAGCCGGAGCCCGCGTCGCCGACGCGATCGCGGCGGCCGGTGGCTTCGGGCCACGCGTGGCCGCGGACCGCGTCGGCACGATGCTGAACCTGGCGGCCCTCGTCAAGGACGGCGACCAGGTGATCGTGCCGTCGCGCGACGACCCGGCGGCTGCGCCGACACCCGGAACGACGGGCGCCGGAGGGCCGGGAGGCGCGACGACCGGCGCCGGACCTCTGGACTTGAATCGGGCGACGGCAGCCGAGCTCGATGCGCTGCCCGGGATCGGGCCGGTCACGGCCGCCAAGATCATCGCAGCTCGCGGCGAACAGGCGTTCGCGTCGGTCGACGACCTGCGGAGCCGGAAGATCCTCGGCGCCGCGACGTTCGACAAGGTCAAGGACCTCCTCGTCGTCCGATGAGCGCCCGACGTCGGCGGCTTTCGGGGGATCGATCGTGATCGCGAGCGGCTGGCTGGCGATCGGGGCCGTCCTCGCCGCGCTCGTCGCGCCGGGCGTCGGATCGCCGGTCGTGGCCATCGCGGCGGCGGCCACCGC
>DATAIW010000229.1:0-6960 GCA_036262455.1 Candidatus Limnocylindrales bacterium
ACGGGCCGTTTCGTCGTCCAGCGCCACCGCGCGACGCGGCTCCACTACGACGTCCGGCTCGAGGTCGACGGCGTCCTCGTCAGCTGGGCCGTGCCGAAGGGCCCGACCCTCGACTCCGCGGTCCGACGGATGGCGGTCCACGTCGAGGATCACCCGATCGAGTACTTCGACTTCGAGGGCGTCATCCCGCACGGCCAGTACGGGGCCGGTGACGTCATCGTCTGGGACTGGGGAACCTGGACTCCCGAGGCGGAGACGCCCGATCCGGTCGCCGCGATCGAGCGCGGCGAGCTGAAGTTCGTCCTCGCCGGCCAGAAGGTCCGTGGCCGGTTCACGATCGTCCGGACGAGCCGCCGCCCGGGCAGTGCGCCGACGACCGCGTTCGAGGACGACAGCGAGCAGTGGCTCCTGATCAAGAAGCGCGATGCGGCGGCTGTGCCCGGCTGGGACGCCGAGGATTACCCGCAGAGCGTCCGGACCGGCCGGACGAACGATGAGGTCAAGGCCAATCGTGACGCGATCTGGATCAGCGAGCAGCCGGCCGCGATCGCCGGGATCGATCTCGCGGGCGCGGTCGAGCGGGCGATGCCGGACCGGATCGAGCCGATGCTCGCGACCCTCGCGACGAAGGCCTTCGACGACCCGGACTGGCTGTTCGAGATCAAGTGGGATGGCTATCGCGTCCAGGCCGTCGTCCGCGACGGGAAGGCAAGGCTCTGGACCCGCAACCTCAAGGACGCCGAGACGTACTTCCCGAACCTGCTTTCGCCGCCGACCTGGATCGACGCCCGCGAGGCGATCGTGGACGGCGAGGTGGTCGCCCTCGACGCCGACGGGCGACCGGATTTCTCCCTGCTCCAGGTACGGATCTCGCAGCGACGCGGGACGGCGACCACGAACGGGCCTGCCGCCGGAGCGCTCGTCTACCAGGTGTTCGATCTCCTGTATCTCGACGGTCGGTCGCTCCTCGGCGTCCCGCTCGAAGACCGCAAGCGCCTGCTTCGGAGCGTGCTCCGGGAAACCGCTCGGGTCCGCTATGCATCGCACGTCGTCGGCGATGGTGAGGCGTTCATGGCCGCCGCGAAGAGCCGCGGCCTCGAGGGGATCGTGGCCAAGCTCCGTCGCTCGCGCTACGAACCCGGCAAGCGGACCCCGGCCTGGCTGAAGCTGAAGATCCGGCCGGAGCAGGAGCTCGTCGTCGGCGGCTGGACGCCGGGCGAGGGCAATGCCCGCGATCTCGGGGCGGTCGCCGTCGGCGTGTACGAAGAGGGCAAGCTCCGGTTCGCGGGCAAGGTCGGGTCGGGGTTCACGGCCGCGACCCGCAAGCGCCTCCTCGCCGCGATGGCGCCGCTCGTCGCGGAGGCCCCGCCGTTCGACCCGCCGCCGCCGCGCGATTACCGCGGCCGCTGGGGCGGCGACCTCAACGGGGTCACCTGGATCCGGCCGGAACTCGTGATCCGGGCCGAGCTCGGCGGGTGGACCCGCGACGGCCACGTCCGCCAGACCTCGTTCAAGGGGATCGAGCCGGGGCGCGATCCGCGGCTCGTCGTGCGCGAGGAAGCGGTCTCGTCGGCGCGTGCAGTGGCCGAGGCGGAAGCGAGTGAGCCCGAGTCGGGGGAGAATCGGCCGATGAGCACGAAGAAGGGATCCCGCGCGACCGCATTTCCGGATGCGCCCGAAGCCGCTGAGCTCGAGCGACTCGCGACGATGCCGGCCGAAGGCGTCTGGCACGTCGGGGGCGAACGCGGCGACGACCTCAAGCTGACGAACCTCGACAAGGTCCTGTTCGGGCCGCCGCCGTCCGATCCAGGTGCGCCGCCGATCACGAAACGCGAGCTGATCGCCTACTTCGCCCGGATCGCGCCGGCGATGCTGCCGCACCTCGCGGAGCGCCCGCTCAACCTCCAGCGGTTTCCCAACGGCGCCGGGGGCCCGAGCTTCTGGCAGAAGGACATCCCAACATCGGCGCCGGGCTGGCTCCGCCGCTGGCACGAGGTCGGCGTCGATGACCGCAAGGCGAACGACCACCTCATCGCCGATCGGGTGGCGACCCTGTGCTGGCTGGGCAACCAGGCCGCGTTCGAGGTCCACGCCTGGACCGCCCGCCTCGAGGACCCGTTCCGCCCGACATTCGCCCTGATCGACATCGATCCGGGGTCGAAGACGACCTGGGACGAGACCCTGGTCCTCGCCCGGCTCTACCGGACGGCTCTCGCCCATCTCGGCGTCCGCGGCTATCCGAAGACGACGGGCAAACGCGGGATCCAGGTCTGGATCCCGATCGAGCCCCGCTACACGTTCGCCGACACGAGCGGCTGGGTCGAGAAGATCTCGCGGGCGATCGGCCAGACGGTCCCGGACCTCGTCTCGTGGGACTGGGCGAAGGCGAACCGTGGCGGCAAGGCCCGTCTCGACTACACCCAGAACGCCACGATCAAGACGCTCGTCGCGCCGTACGCCGTGCGTCCCTCGCCCGGGGCGCCGGTCTCGGCGCCGATCAGCTGGGACGAGCTCGACGAGCCGGACCTGCGGCCGGACGGTTGGACGATCCGGACGATCGTCGAGCGGGTCGAGCGGGTCGGGGACCTGTTCGCGGCCGCCCAGACGGACGCCCAGGTCCTGCCAGCGGTCTGACCTGCGGGACCGCCCGTCAGCGCCAGGCGCGCGGATCCGCCGGCGAGTACGGGAGGACGAACCAGCCGAGGAGCGACTCGCCCGTGGCCTGGCTCAGGCCGCCGGGGCGCAGTGCGTTGTCGAGGTGGATCGTGATCGCGACGTCGTCGCGGTCCGGCCAGTTCGGGTCGTAGATACGGAGGGTCACCCCCCGCCCGTCCTCAGCGTAGCCCCAGGCGATCACCTGGTGGTTCTTCGTGAGGTTCCGCGGGTTGGTCGACGCGACCCGGATCAGCCCGATCGGGAGGAGGCGGCCCGCGTCGAGCCAGGCCCGTGCCTTCGGCCATTCGCGATCGAACGTCGAGCGGGCGCGGTCGCGGCCGAACGAGCTGCCGAGGGCCATCCGCAGCCAGAACCGGAGCGGCACGGTCAGGAACGCGAGCGACTGGACCTGGCGGCGAACGATCGAGGCGAAGCGGGGTGAGCCGTTGGCCGGCGGCTCGCGGTCCGGCGGAACCGGGATGCCTGCGGCGTACAGGTCGGCGATCGTGTAGACCATGCCGCCGCACAGGCCGGTCGAGGCGTCCCCGACCCCGACGATCCGCGGATCGAGCGGCCCGAACCGGACCGTCGGCCCCGGCGGCCACGCGTTCGCGAAGTGGAATCCGTGGGTGCTCGGCCTGAACTCGGGGACGGTCCGTTCGTTCACGCTGGAAATCCTAGACCCGCGCGGTCGGCGGCGCGTTCGGCGCTATCGGGTCACGGTCACCCGGACGATGCCGGGCGGCACGCCTGCCGCGGCCAGCGACCCGGTCACGGGGTCGACGACGTCGAGGACGAGGAGGTACTCGCCGGGCGCGGCAGGCGCCGTCAGGACGAACGCGGCGTTGACCGATGCGCCGGGCGCCAATCCTGCCGGCAGGATGGAGTTCACGACGCCGCCGGCTGGCGGTACCGGCGCCGCCGCGGCGCCGCCGAGGTCGACCCAACGGGCCACCAGCCTGGCGCGACTGGCGGGCTCGAGCTCGGCCGCGCTCACCGACTGGGACTGGGCCGGATGGCCCCACGCGCTGCGGCCCAGATTGGTGACCCGGACGTTGAGCGCGAACGAGGCGCCGGCGACAGCGGTCGCGGTGGTCGGCGCCCCATAGGTCGCCGAGATCGGACCGGTCACCCGGACGACGAGGGCCGGGACGAGCGCCTGGGTCGCGGCGTCATACGCGACGCCGTCGGGCTGGTGGACGGTTGCCACGAGCCGATACAGGCCAGGGGTCGACGGAACGGTCACCCGCACCGAGATCCCGCCGGTCCGCAGGCGCTTCGCCGCGACCGGGGCAACGACCTCGCCGGGCTGTTCGGGCACGACGAGATCGATCGCCGGAACGTCGGGGGCGGTCGTGCCTGGATCGTCACCGCCGACCGTCGCGGTCCCCGTTCCGCCCGCCGCGGGCTTGGGTGTCGGCGACCCCGATGACGGTGCCGGTGACGGTGCCGGTGGGGCGGGCGCCGTGCCCGCGCCTGTCGCCGGATCCGTGGCCGCGCCGGCATCGAGGCGGTCCCAGCGGATGCCGACCATCAGCTTGGCCGGAAGGAGGGCGGCTGCCTCGCTCGCCACGGGCAGGGTCAACGTCGTCGTCGAGCCGGCGGTCGGTGGCGTCGTCAGGTCGGGCGCGCCGAACGTCATGCCGAGCCCTGCCAGGGTCGGCTCGAGCACCGGGATCGGCGTCCGGGGCCCGCGGACGGCATTGCCGATGACCTCGGCGCTCGTCAGCTTCGCCTTGAGCACGATCGAACGGTGGAACCCGGAGTCGACCGCGTCGGGATCCATCTGGGCAATCGCACCCTTCGTCCGCTGGCTGGCGAACCGCAGGAAGTGGTCGTTGTGGTTCGGCGCGTTCTTCCAGATCGCGTCGATCGAGCGCGTCCCGCGGAGGACGGATCGGACGTAGTACGCCGGCGCGAGATAGGCATCGGCGATGACCGCGCCGGCCCCGGCCCGGAAGAACCCGGCCGCATAGTTGTCGACGCGTTGCTGAGCCTGGTCGAGGGTTCCCTCGGCGAGGCCGGGCTCCGTGTTGCCGCTCGCGTAGCAGAGGTGGCTGAAGATCACGACGGCGTCGGGCGCGAGCTTGATCTCGTCGCCGATCTGTTTCTCGCCGAAGTACTGGTGCGAGTCGGCGGCGCCCGCGTGCGGATTCAGCCCGAACCCGTCCTGGGTCACGGGGTAGAGGGCATCGCGGTAGATGCTCGGCCAGCCGTTGCCGTGACCGAGATAGACGACGACCGACGCTCCCTGGAGGGCGGCCTTGACGTTCGTCCAGGTCGCATCGGGCGAGTAGACCTTGACGACGTTCGGGGTCAGCTTCAGCGCAGCCGCAGCGGCCTCATCGGCCAGCCGCCGGTAGTAGGGAGTCGCCCCGCCCGCCGGCCCGACGATGAGCACGACCTTGGGAGCGGCCCCGCCGGCCGCAGCCGGCTGTGACGGGGCCGCCTCGACCGGCGCGACCAGCGGTCCACCGCCGAGCGCGAGCACGGCGAGGCCGGCCACGAGCGCGAAGCGAGCACGGCCGATCCGGCCGCTGTTCGAATGTCGAGACACGCCGATCTGCAACTCCCTCAAGTCGACTGAACGATAGTCCTCAGGATGCGAGCGGACCATAACAGGAGAACATTCAGTTTCCGTTACCCGAAGGTTCGCCCGCGCTCATCGGTGACTTTGCGCACCACCAACCTGGTCGCCGGATCGACGGAGTCATTCACCGGCGAGGGCATTCCGATGGACGTGGACCGGCCGGTCTTGCGCATGGACAGCGACCCATCCAGACTGGACCTGCCGAGCCCACGGCGCCTGCAGCCAACGACCAGGCCGAACTCGAAGCGTGACGAACTGCGCCTTGACCGAGAGGTCGGGGCCAAGCACCGGGGAGGAGGAGGGGTCATGACTCGACAACGGCTGATCGGCACGTTGCTCGTCACCGCCATGGTCGCCGCGTGCGGGAGCACCGCGACGCCCGCTCCCTCGTCGAATGCCGGACCGTCGGCGTCCGACGTCGTCAGCGCCGCCGCGTCTCTGCCGCCTTCGCCGTCGCCCTCGCCGTCACCAAGCCCGACTCCGACCCCGTCGCCGACGCCGACGCTCGCCCCGACGCCTGCTCCGACGCCGGTCCCCTGGAAGACCTACACGTCGAAGCGCTTCCACTACACGATGAAGTACCCGCCCGATTGGGTCGTGACGCCCGGATCCGCGACGCTGTCCGACCAGTACGACAACTTCGGGTATCCGTACATCTACGTGACGCGCGACCTCGTGTCGACGTCGGTGTCGATCAGCCGGACCGTCACCTTCGAGATCTCGTACTTCAAGAGCCACTACCACGCGAAGCTGATTTCGAGCCAGGCGATCAAGCTCGCCGGGTATTCGGGCCGGTTGCTCACCTTCAGCGGGACCGACAACGGCCTGAAGGTGATCATCAAGGAGGTGATCGTGGGCAAGGGCAAGGTCGGCTACTTCATCACGATGTTCGGCAACGCGACAGCCGCGGCTGCCGACCGGACCCTGTTCCGGAAGATGTACCTGACGTGGAGGCCGACGTAAACCTGGGTGATCGGACTGGCGTTGATGGCGTCGAGAGCGGCGTCGCACGCAGGCTAACCTTTACGTCAACGGCAAGGTTGTGGTAGACTCGGGGGGATGAGCCAGCCCGACCCCTCGACCGCGACCGTGGTCGAGCCGCGTCTCCGTCGCATCCACGAAGTCGCCGCGGAGCTCGGGCTCACGACGCGCACGATCCGCTACTACGAGGAGCTGGGGCTGCTCGAGCCGGCCGGTCGGTCGGGCGGCGACTACCGGCAGTACGACGCGGACGATGTCGAGCGGCTGCGCTTCATCAAGGGCCTGCGCGACGATGCCGGCTTCAGCCTCGCCGAGATCGGCCGGCTCCTCGAGGACGAAGCGGCCCGCGAGCGGAACCGGGCGCGCTATCGGACGACCTCCGACGCGACCGAACGCCGGGCGATCGTCGACGACGCTCTTGCCCGGGTCGAGCGCCAGATCGAGACGCTGCGCGACAAGATGAGTCGCCTCGCCGCCATGATCGACGAGGCCGAGGATCGTCGCACTCATCTTCTGATCCACAATGCCGGGCTCGAGGCCGGCGTCCCACCGGCGCCCCACAAGCATGGTCGGCCGGTCGGCACGGCGGTCGCCGGAACCGATCGATGACGATCTCGTTTCGTGGCGCGCGGGCCCTCCGCCACCGGAACTACCGGCTGTTCTTCGCGGGCCAGGCGATCTCGCTCGTCGGGACGTGGATGCAGCAGGTCGCCCAGGGCTGGCTCGTCCTCCAG
>DATAIW010000230.1:0-8372 GCA_036262455.1 Candidatus Limnocylindrales bacterium
TAGCTCGCGGTCGCCCGTGCCAACCGGTTGGTGACCAGGGTGATCCCGAGAAGCAGGAAGAAGAGGATCACCGAGAAGGCCGCCGCGACGCCGTACAGCTGGAAGTCGTTGACGAGCTTGTACGCCTCGGTCACGAACAGCTCCGTCCGACCGAACGGGCCGCCGTTGGACATGAAGTACGACAGGTAGAACAGGTTGAACGTCACGACGAAGCCGTAGATCGCGTACGGCAGCATCGCCGGCCGGAGGAACGGCAACGTCACGACCTTGAAGCGCTGCCAGGCGTTCGCGCCGTCCATCTCGGCCGCCTCGTAGAGATCCGGCGGGACGCTCTGCAGGGCACCCGTGGCGACCACCGAGTTGAGGGGCCAGCCGAGCCACGTGTTCGCCGTGAGCAGGGCGAAATAAGCGAGCGGCAGCGGGAGGAACGGGATCGGGTCGTCGACCTGGCCGAGCCAGTCGATCCGGAAGGCGTCCGGCGGGATCTTGAACAGCGAGCCGATCCCCTGGAGAACCATGTTGATCGCGCCGTTGTCCTGGTCGAACAGATGTCGCCAGACCGTCGCGACGATGATCGGCGGGATGATGACGGGGAGGATGAAGAGGGCCCGATAGACCTTCTTGAAGCGCAGCCCGTTGGTGTTCAGCAGGATCGCGATCCCCACGCCGAGGATGACGTGGATGACGACGTTGGAGAAGGCCCAGAAGAGGTTGAAGAAGAGCAGCCGCAGGAACTCGAAGTTCGGGATGTTCAGCTTGCTCTGGACGATCTGGACGTAGTTGTCCGCTCCGACGAGGTTCGGGGCGACCTTGCCGCTGAGGTTCTTCAGCCCGAAGTCGGTGAACGACATCCAGGTCTGGAAGAGCAACGGGTAGAACGTGATCACGCCCATCACCAGGAACGCCGGCAACAGGTAGAACAGGGCCGTCCGCGTGTCCGGAGAGAAGCGCCGGCGGCGGCGGGGTTGCGCCAACGTGATCGCTGGGGCGGTCATGACCGTGTCCTCGTGACCAGGGCTCGGAAAGGCCGGGGGTGCCTGCCGTACGGATCGTACGACCTGGCGGGTCTGCTGGGTTGGCCGCCCGGGCGCCGGCGGAGCCGACGCCCGGGCAGGCGTTCAGATCACGGGATCTTGTTGGCCGTGTTCATCGCCTTGCAGGCGTCGGTCGCGGCCTTGGTCGGGTCCTCGTGCTTCTGGATGACGAGGTTCAGGGCGTTGTCGAAGTTGCCCCAGAAATTGTCGAGCTGCTGGACCTGCGGACGGGCGAACCCGGTCGCGACCGCTTCGGCGAACTTCTGGGTGATCGGATCGGTGATCTTGATCGTCTTGTCGGCCGGGATATGACCCGCGGTGTCGACGAAGACCTGCTCGTTCTCGGTCTTGACCATCTCGAGGGCGAAGTTGACCGCGAGGGCCGAGTCCTTGGCGTTGGTGTTGATGTACCAGCCGTCGACGCCGGTCAGCGGAGCCGATGGGCCCTTCGGACCGGCCGGCATCGGAGCGACCGCGAGGTTGTCCTTGAGGGCGTCCTTGTAGCCGCCCGAGGCCCACGGCCCGTCGACGATGAGGTCGATCTTGCCGGACTTGAAGTCGCTGGCGAGGTCGTCGTACTTCTCGTACCACTTGGCGCCGGCGGTCTGCAGATCCTGGAAGTACTTGTAGGCATCGGCGACGCCGGTCGTGTCGGCGACGCACTTGCCGCTGTCATCCATCAGCTTGCCGCCGAACCCAGCCCACCAGCCGAAGGAATGGTACGAGCTGTGGGCGTCGAAGCCGGCCTTGATCGAACCGTCCTTGACACCGGCCAGGAGCGCGTCCGTCGTCGCCGGCGGGGTCGCGATCTTGGACTTGTCGTAGTACATGGCGACGGCCTTGAGGGACTCGGGAACCATGTAGAGCTTGCCGTCGACCTTGGAGCCCGCGACCGACACGTCGGAGTCGTTGCCGAGCTTGCCGTCGAGCATGGTGGTGATGTCGAGGAACAGGCCGGCGCGGGCTTCCTTGCCGAGGCTGTCGTTCGGGGCGATGAAGAGGTCCGGCCCGCCGCCGCTCGCGGCCTCGAGCTCGAACTTCTTGAACAGGTCGTCGAACTTGATGTCCTGGATCGTCAGCTTGAGATCCGGGTTGGCGGCCGAGATCTTGTCGGTCAGGGTCTTGAAGGCGGTCGGCTCGGTGCCGGCGCCGGAGCCGTACGAAGCCCAGACCGTCAGCGCGCCCTTGAGACCGGTGGCCGGGGCGGTGCTGCCGCCCGCGGTGCTGGGAGCGGGCTGGCTGGCACCAGTGCCGGTCGAGCCGGCCGGCGTCGGCGTCGCGCCGCTCGAACAGGCGCCGACCACGATGGCCAAAGCGCCGAGGGTGCTGAGCACCCGAAGCTTGGTATTCATCTCGAGTGAATCTCCTCCTGGTTGATGGATGGCCGGCCGGACCGGCCCGTTGCCGCCGTCGTGAGCGGCGGGACCTCGTTCGATCGCGCGGCGACCGCTGGTCGGGTCCGCGACTCGTTCAGGCTGACTTCGGTCTGCCCGCCGTCACCTCCTGCCTGCCTGCGACACGGGTCCGGTCGAAGACCGGATCACGAGGCGCGTCTCGAGCCGGCGATGCACGGGCGCGGAATGCCCGCCCTCCATCACCGACAACAGCAGCCGGACGGCCGCCTCACCCTTGCCCTGGACGGGCTGGTGAACGGTCGTCAGGGGTGGATCGGTCGACGCGGCAAGGTCGACGTCGTCGAACCCGACGACGCTGATCTCGCCGGGGACCGAGCTTCCCCGCTGGTGGATCGCGCGGATGGCGCCGATCGCCATCGCGTCGCTCATGGCCAGGACAGCCGTCGGCCGTCGGCCGCTGTCCCAGATTCGATCGAACGCCTCGATCCCGCCGTCGATGCTGGCGGCGCCGACGGCGATCGCATCCGTCGGCAGGTCGATCCCGGCACCGGCCAGGGTCTCGCGATAGCCGCGCATGCGGCGCTCGACGACGCCGTGTCCGCCGCCCGCGGTCGAGCGCGGCCCGTCGATGGCGAGGATCGCCACGTCGCGGTGGCCGAGCTCGATGACGTGCGTGGCCGCGAGGCGCGCGCCACCCTCGTCGTCGACGTCGATCGAGGCGGAGTCACCGCTGGTCGCCGAGTCGACGAGGACCATCGGCAGACCGGCCCGCCGGATCTCGTCGATCTCGGGGTGGTCGTCGGTCAGCCCGATCGCGACGACGCCGTCGACGATCGCCCGGTGGATCGCCCGCGACAGCGAGCCCTGCAGGGGCGAGATGAAGTGGAGGCTGTAGCCGCGCTCCTCGGCGACCGCCGCGATGCCGGCGCTGAAGGCGCCGAAGAACGGGTTGGTGAAGATGATCGAAAGATCCTGGGGGGTCAGGATGCCGATCGAGTCGGTTCGCCGCTGGGTCAGCATCCGGGCGACCGGGTCGGGCCGATAGCCGAGCTCGTTGGCGATGTCGAGGATCCGCGACGCCGTCGCGACGTTGAGCCGTTCCGGGTTGTTGAACGCGAACGAGACAGCCGTCTTCGAGACGCCTGCCCGCTCCGCCACGTTCGCGATCGTCACCCGTCGGGCGACCTGATCCAAAACCGCTCCTCCTCGGGCCGCAGCCCGCCGCCGCCTCTTCGATCCTTCGTCCCGCCCGACCCGTCGGTCGCGGGTTGCGGGGTGTGTATCATTGGGCGGCAAAACCGGTTTAGCAAACCGGTTTACGGACCGTAGCAGAGACGCCCTCGCGACGTCAATGGGCGTCATTCGCAACAATCTGCAACGACTGCCGCCGCGACCCCCGCCTCGCCGATTCCAAGAGGAGACCGCGTGACCCGCCGGATCTCGCTGGCCCTGACCCTCCACAACCATCAACCGGTCGGCAACTTCGGCTGGGTGATCGCCGAGACCTTCGAGCGCGCCTATCGCCCGATGGTCGACGCCCTCGAACGTCACCCCGGCATCCGGGTCGCGCTCCATTACACGGGGCCGCTCCTCGCCTGGCTGCGAGCCGAACGCCCCGAGTTCATCGCCCGTCTCGCGATGCTCGCCGAGCGCGGCCAGATCGAGATCGTCGGCGGCGGCTGGTACGAGCCCGTTCTCGCCGCCCTGCCCGAACGCGATCGCGTCGGCCAGCTCGTCCGCATGGCCGATGAGCTCGAGACGACCTTCGGCCGCCGGCCGCGCGGGGCGTGGCTGGCGGAGCGGGTCTGGGAACCGGATCTCCCGACGGCCCTCGTCTCGGCCGGCTACGACTGGACCGTCCTCGACGACGCCCACTTCCGGGCAGCCGCCATCCCCGAGGACGATCTCTGGGGCTCGTACACCACCGATGACCAGGGCAAGGTCCTGACCGTCTTCGGCACCGAGCAGGGTCTCCGCTACCGGATCCCCTTCGCCGAGGTCGACGACGTCATCGGCTACCTCCGCGATCACGCCACCGAGGACGGCGAGCGTCTCGGGACGATGGGTGACGACGGCGAGAAGTTCGGCGCATGGCCGACGACGTGGGACCACTGCTGGGGACCCGGCCGCTGGGTCGAACGGTTCTTCGAGGCGCTCGACGCCAACGCCGATTGGCTGACGACGATACCGCCGTCCGACTGGACCGGCGGCCATCGACCGGTCGGGCGGGTCTACCTCCCGACCGGCTCGTACGCCGAGATGGGCGAATGGGCCCTGCCGGCGGACGAGGGACTCGCGTTCGGGTCGGCCCTCCGCCGCGCCCGGGCGGAGCACCGCCCCGAGGCCCGCTGGCTGCGCGGCGCGATCTGGCGCAACTTCCAGGTCCGCTACCGTGAGATCAACGACATCCACAAGCAGATGCTCGCGGCAAGCGACCTGGTCGAGGCGATGCCGGCCGGACCGGTCCGGACGACCGCCACGGACCATCTCCTGGCCGGCCAGTCCAACGACTGCTACTGGCACGGCCTGTTCGGCGGGATCTACCTGCCCGACCTCCGGGTCGCGGCGCTCGCCCGGCTGATCGCCGCCGAGGATCTCGCGGTCGGTCACGGAGCGGCCTCCGGCGTGCGCCGGGACGTCGACCTCGACGGCCGCGACGAGGTCGTCCTCGCGGGGCCTGGCCAGTTCGTGACGGTCAAGCTCGAGGAGGGCGGCGGGATCCCGCGCTGGGACCTCCGGGCGGCCGGTCATCCTCTCGGGGCGGTGATGCGCCGCCGGCCGGAGGCCTATCACGAGACGCTTCGCGACCACGAGTCGGCCGGTGATCACGAACCGGCGGAGCAGACGGAGGGCGGCGCTCCCGCCTCGATCCATGAGATCGTCATGGTCAAGCAGGAGGGCCTCCTCGCCCACCTCGTGTACGACGCCTACGAACGACGGTCCGGCCTGATCCGGATCCTGCCCACCGACACGACGCCCGACCAGGCCGCCGCCGGGGCGGCCGCCGAGCTCGGCGACCTGCGGGATGGCACGTGGTCGCTCGAGCGCCTCGACGCCGAGGAGGTGTTCGCCCGCCGGACCGGAGCGATCCGGACCGGGAACGGGTCGGCGGCCGTGCCGGTCGAAGCCACCCGGACGATCGCCATCGGCGGCGGACGGCTCGATCCGTGGCTCGAGCTGTCGCTCGAGATCGTCCACCGCGGGACGACCGACGATCCGCCGATTGACGCCCTCGTCGCGGTCGAGTGGTCGACGATGCTCCTCGGCGGCGGCCACAACCCGTCGGCCTGGCTGGAAGCCGGGGGCGAGCGGACGGCACACGATGCGACTCGCTCGGCCAGCGCGATCTGCCGGATCGCGGCCGGCAACGATTTCCTTGGCATCGCCGTCGAGACGACCACGGACCACCCGGTCGATGCCTGGATCGCCCCGATCGAGACCGTGTCCAACTCCGAGGCGGGGTTCGAGCTCGTCTACCAGGGCAGCTCGACCCTGCTCGTCGAGCCGTTGCGGCTCCGGTCGGGCGAGCGCTGGTCGCTGCGGATCACCCAGCAGGCCTCGGTCACCGCCGAACGCTTCCCGCTGGCCGGAGCGGCGAACACCGAGTGAGTCGCGGTCGGCTCGCGGTCCATGCCCACTTCTACCAGCCCTTGCGGCTGGACCCGTGGACCTGTCGCGTCCCGACCGAGCCGTCGGCGGCGCCGTTCCACGACTGGAACCAGCGAGTCGCCGCCGAGTGCTACCGGCCCAATGCCGAACGCGGCAACCTCCGCCGCATCTCGTGGAACCTCGGACCGACGCTCGCATCCTGGATGGACGCCGAGGACCCCGCGACCTACCGGCGCTTCATCGCCGACAGCGCCCCGGCGATCGCCCAGTCCTACCACCATGCGATCCTGCCGCTCGCCTCGGCCGCGGATCGGCGCACCGAGATCGCCTGGGGGATCCGCGACTTCGAGCTCCGATTCGGTCGCCGCCCGGCCGGGCTCTGGCTGCCCGAGACCGCCGTCGACCTGGCGACCCTGCGCGAGGCCGTCCGCCAGGGCATCGACTACACGATCCTGGCCCCGTGGCAGGCGGCCGAACCGGCGATCGACACGCGTCGCCCCTACCGGGTCGACCTCGGCGGAGACGAGGGGATCGTCGCCTTCTTCTACGACGCCGGGCTGTCGGCCTCGGTCTCGTTCGAGCCGGAGGCCACGTTCGACGCCGACCGCTTCGCCCGCGAGCGCGTCGTGCCCCGCCTGCGCGGCGGACCGGCGCCCGTCGACGCGCCGCTCGCTGTGCTCGCGACCGACGGCGAGCTGTACGGCCATCACCAGCAGTTCCGGGACCTGTTCCTGCAGCGGCTGCTCGTCCCGGACCCGAACGCGGCCGATCGCGGGTTCGACATCGTGACCCTCGACGCGCTTGTGGCCGAGGCTTCGAACGATGGTCTTGCGGCGATCCACATCGTCGACCGCACTTCGTGGAGCTGCCAGCACGGCGTCGCTCGCTGGAGCGGCGAATGCCCGGACGCGGCCGACGGTCGCTGGAAGGGCGCGCTGCGGGCCGCCTTCGAACGGCTGGCCGGAGCGATCGACGTCGTCACCGCGGCCGCATTCGCCGAGCTGCCCGGCGACGTCGACGCCGACGCCGCGCGGGACGCATATGTCGAGGTCGTGAGCGGTCACGTCCCGCCGGCGACATTCACGGCCGATCGCTGGCCGGGCGCCGACGACGCGGCGCGCGGACGTGCGCTCGACCTGCTCGAGGCCCAGCGCTGGCGTCTCGCGATGTTCGCCAGCGACGGCTGGTACTGGGACGACCCGATCCGATCCGAGACGCGCCAGGTGCTCCGGGCGGCTGCCCGCGCTGTCCGACTCGTCGACACGACGGCCGGGACGCGGCTGGAGCGGCGCCTCGTTGACGACCTCGCGACGTTCGTGTCTCCGTCGCGCGGCCTCGATGGGGCCGGGATCTACCGGATGGCCCTCGCCGACGTCGATCAGCCGCCGCCCGCCGCTTGACCCGGCCCCGCTCCGGGCTCGGACCAGCGGCTGGTCGGGACGGACGCCCTCAGGATCCGGCCGAGAGGCTGACGACCTCCGTGGGCGCCCGCTTGCCCTTGAGTTGGAGCCACCGACGCTCGAGGCGAGGGTCGAGACCAGCCGCCTGCGCGGCCGCCACCGTGACCAGGATTTCGCCGGCGCCCGCCGCCGCCGCGAGCCGGGCCGTCACGTTGACGGTGTCTCCGACCGCCGTGAGCTCAGTGTGGGATCCGTCGCCGACCGCGCCGACCCAGGCCGGGCCGGTGTGGACCCCGGCCCCGACCGGCAGCCAGGGTCCCAGGGGTTCGGCGTGGCCGGTGGCGAGGAGCAACGCCCGGGCCGCCTCGATCGCCCGCGCGACGTGGCCATCTCCGCTGAGCAGCGGGTAGAAGAGGGCCATCAGCTCGTCGCCGATGAACTTGTCGACACCCCCGTCGTGATCGAACACGACCGCCGTCGCCGTGGCGTAGAAGCGATCCAGGCGTTCGCGGAACTGGGCCGGTGACATCCGCTCGGCCATCGCGGTCGACCCGCGAATGTCGGCGAACAAGAGGCTGCACTCGATCTCGGCGCCGCCATGATGGCGGATGATGAAGTCGAAGCAGCTGGCGCACATCGTCGGATTCTGGTCCGACTGTCGCTTCCCGAGCATCCGCATCACGGGCGCCCCGACGCCGGCAAAGGGAGCCGCGCAGAGCTTGCACCGCGGGCCTTCCGGGATCCGCTTGAAGAGGCGCCGCAGCTTTCGTTCGGTGGCATCGCCACGCGTCAGAAAGTCGCGCCAGAACGCTTCATCGTGACGTGCGGGCTCTCGAGACGCTGGCATCTCAACGGACACGGTATGCCCCTCACGCAAGCTCGATCTGCCGGAATCGATGCGATTTCGACAGCAAACGTTGATCCGGGCGCGGTGGCGCGGCTGGCCGGGCCGGTCGTGCAGCCGGGAATCCAAC
>DATAIW010000231.1:0-4776 GCA_036262455.1 Candidatus Limnocylindrales bacterium
CGGCTTCGACGCACGCCGAGTCGCGGCCGCCTTGCCAGGAGAGCCTTGGTCGACCGCGCCGGCGCCGGATGGGGGCTTGGGCCCGTCGTGCTCCAGCGCCTGGGCCATGCCGCCCATCGCCGTCGCGGCGGCGAGTTCTGCGGCTCCTGCGGCCGCCGATCGGACGGCTGCCGCGGCCATTTCGGCACTCGCGGCGCCAAGCGCATCGGAGGACGCGTACTCGTCGCGCCCCTCACCCATCTCGGTCCGTCCGAGCGCCGCGAGCTGACCGGCGAGGTGATCCGCTCCGTGGGCCACCAGAGCGCCCTCGGTGGCCCGGCCGAGCGCCTCGGTTGCCAGGACGCGCAGCTGCTGGCTCGTCGCTCCGAGAAACGCCGCGAGCGTCGACTGGCCGACACCCCGGACGAGATCCGCCGCCACCTGGACCTGGCCGGCGATGCCCGCAAGATCCATCCCGCGGCGAAACTCGTCGGTGCTGAGCGCCGCGGCCAGTGCTCCGCCGGCGGCGACCTCGTCGGCCATGTCGAGGGTCGCAGCGCCCTCGGCCGCGTCGCGCCCACCTCGCCGGGCGGCCGCGGCGCTCAGGGCCGAATAGGTGGCTGCGATGGTCGCCTCGTCTTCGCCGCGGGTCACGTCGGCGGCTCCTGCCGCGGCTTGACTCAGCGCGGCCGCGGCCGCCGCGTCGGCGGCTGCCTTCTCCTCGGCGCGAGGCTTGGCTCCGGCCCGGGACGCGACCTTGGCCCTAGTCTTCCGAGCAGGCATCTCGTCCTCCTGGAGGTCGGCCGCCACATTCGGCCGTCATCAGGACCGATCCCTTGGCGACTTCATGTGCCCGGCAGAGGCCCCCGGTTGGCGCGATCTGACCAAACCCCAAAAGGGATCGTCGTCGACGTGCGGAGCGGGGGCCGCACCTATCCTAGCGCTCCGGCCAAATCTCACGTCCGTTGACTGGATGCGCGAGGCGCGATCTGCTCATCGTGCTGCCGGTCGTCGCCGCGGCGCGGACGGGGGCGCGTCGGTTCCCATTTGATTCGGGGGTGGGAGAATGTCGACGTGAAGGTGAAGCTGGTTACGTTTGGCGAAATCCAGATCGAGGGCGACCGGTACACGTCCGACGTCGTTATCGACGGTGGAGTCACTCGCCGGCGTCGCAAGGGCCCCTCCAAGGCGCTCCGACACCTGTTCGGGCACACCCCGCTGTCGATCGCCGAGGACGTTCCCTGGGGCGGGAAGCGGCTCATCATTGGAACGGGGGCTGACGGCGCGCTTCCGGTCGCACCCGAGGTCTACCAGGAAGGCGCGCGGCGACGGATCGCGATCGAAGCAGTCCCGACCCGCGATGCCTGCCGCCTCCTTGCGGGGCTGAAGCCGGAGGACGTCTACGCGGTCCTCCACGTTACCTGCTGAGCGGCCACTTCGCTGCACGATGCTTCCATCGTGTTCCTACTCGGGCCACTCCACGATGGCTCAGGCCGCGATCGCCGTGGCCCTGACCCGCAGCAGCGTGGCGATAAGCTCGTCCGGACCGCCTCGCGGCTCTGCCCGACGACGACCGGATCCGCTCGTTTGATGCCTACCGTGCGCGCGTCCTCGGGTTGCCCGATGCGATCGCCGTGGCCTCGCCCGCTCGTCGGGAGGAGCTGTGCCGGATCGTGATCGAACGGATCGTCGTCAGAGACCGGCAGGTCGAGGAAATCGCCTGGACGCCACCCGCTCGACCGTTCTTCGAAAGACAGCGGGTGTGCCCCCAAGGGGATTCGAACCCCTGATCTCCACCTTGAAAGGGTGGCGTCCTAGGCCTCTAGACGATGAGGGCGAGGCCGGGCCGAGTGTATCAGGGGACCCCTGTGCGCCGGCCGATCTCGTCCGGATCGCGCGGCGGCGGCGCGATCAGAAGCCGTTGTTGACCAGGATCAGGATGACCGCGCCGGCGATGCACCCGGCGGCAACCAGGGCGGCGAACCCGCCGACGATCGCGTGGCCGAATGCCCGGGCGTCGCTGCCGCGAACGCTCGAGCGCCACGTCGCACGGGCGCCGACAGCGGCGATCGCGACGAAGACGAGGCCGAGGACGACGAGGCCGGAGGCCAGCAGCGGGATCTGCGAGGGATCGCGAACGGTGATCGCGTAGCCGACATACCCGAGCGACAGGATCAGCGCGACCACGATGAGGACACCAGTCACCGTGATGGGGATCGGGCCGAGCCGCCAGCTCTCCGCCGGGCGCTCGCGGCTGGCGGTTCCCGCTCGGTCCGGGCCACGTCGTCGATCGCTCATCAGCGGGGAGGGTAGCAGGGCGGATACGATCGACGCGTCACAGGGGGATATCGAATGCGGATCGCGCAGCTTGCGCCGACCTATGAGCGGGTGCCGCCGCGGACCTACGGCGGGACCGAGATCATCGTCCATCTCGTGACCGAGGAGCTCGTCGCCCGCGGTCACGATGTCACGCTGTTCGCCAGCGGCGACTCGCTGACGTCGGCCGTCCTGCGCAGCGTCACCCCGGTTCCGATGCGCTACGGCGAGACATCCGCCGAGGGCCTCGGCCACGCGGAGTACCTCCAGCTCGCCAACGCCCAGGCGGCGTTCCGCGCGGCCGCCGACGGCGCGTTCGACCTCGTCCACAACCACGCCGGGATCGAGGGCCTGGTCCTGGCGGCCGACTCGCGGACCCCGGTCATCTCGACGATGCACAACCCGTTCGCGCCATCGACCCGCCCGATCTGGGACGCCTACCCGTGGTTCCATCACGCCGTCTCGGCGGCGAGTGCGGCGACGTTCCCGACGCGCGGCGCCCTGCCACCGATCCTCCATGGGATCGACGTCCGGTCCTTTGTGTTCGAGCCGAGTCCTGCGGCCGGCTACCTGCTGTTCCTCGGCCGATTCAGCAAGGCGAAGGGCGCCGACCGGGCGGTCGAGGTGGCCCGCCGCACCGGCCGGCGTCTGATCCTGGCCGGCAAGATCGACGCGGCCGACGCCGAGCACGTCCGGGCGACGATCGCGCCGCTGTTCGATGGCGAGCAGATCGAGTACGTCGGCGAGGTCGATCGAACCGTCAAGCGCGACCTGCTCGCCGGTGCCGATGCCCTCCTGTTCCCCATCGAATGGGACGAGCCGTTCGGGCTGGTGATGATCGAGGCGCTCAGCTCCGGGACACCGGTCATCGGCTTCCGCCGGGCGAGCGTGCCCGAGGTGATCGAGGACGGCCGGACCGGGTTCGTGGTCGACGATGTCGACGGCATGGTCGAGGCGATCGCACGGATCGGCGAGATCGACCGGCGCGTCTGCCGGTCGGTGGCGGAGGAACGCTTCAGCGTCGCCCGCATGGTCGACGACGTCGAGGCGATGTATCGCTCCGTGCTCGATCGGGTCGGTGCGGGTGCGGCGGGCGCCTGAGCGGGATCTGGCTACGTGCCGCCGCGTGTCCGGTGATAGACCGCAACGTTGTACGAGAGTCGAGGCCGCTGCAGCGCTTCTCCGAACGCCGAACCCTCGGGGCCGAAGGCCGCGCCGAGGAACTCCCTGGCCTGGTCGAGCGTGTCGAATGTCCAGAAGCAGTGGACGACCCGGACCCGGAAGCCGTTCGACAGGAACGGCCCGTTGCGCCGGCTCCAGGTGCCGTACTCGGAGAGGTCGCCGCGCAACCGCGAGACGTCGTCGCGGCCGTAGTCGTGGATGACGAGGAGGTGGCCGGTCGGTCGAAGGACGCGGTCCGCCGCGGCCAGCTCGGCGGGATCGACGCCGCGGAACCCCGACCAGGCGCTGACGATCGCGTCGGCCGAGCCATCGGGCAGGGCCTGCCCGCGATCGTCCAGCAGCGTCTCCACGCTCGTCAAGCGGGCGCCCGCGGCGGCCCAGCGGGCCGTCTCGTCGGGCCCGCCGCCGACCAGCACGGCATCGCGACCGGCGATCGGGCCGAGCGCTTCGAGGGTGCGCTCGATCTTGCGCTCCCGATCGAGAGCGGAAGCGAGCACAGCCGCGGTTTTCGGAGGCAGGCTGAACGGGAGGTCCGACACGGAGCGGAAGGATAACCCGAGCCGGCCTGCGAGCCCGACGTGCGTTCCCCTCCGTGTCATGTCACGATCCGGACGTGGTCCGGCAATTCCTGGCGATGCCTGGAGGGCTCCGCCTCTTCCTCGTCTATGCCCTCACGATCCTGTTCGGGATCGGGATCTCGCTCCGCTACGTCATCGACCAGGCGATCGGCGCGCCGGTCAGTGGTCCCGGGGTCGTCGTCATGGTCCTGCTCGCCTACACGATCTTCACGACCACCCTGGTCATCCAGCGCAAGCAGGCGGCGCGCGGGCTCGCCCTCGGGCTGGCCAGCCTCACACTCCCTCTGACCGTGTACCTGCTCGCCGCCGGGCTGATCCCCCAGACGCTCTTCTTCGCGGCGCTTGCGGCGCTCCTCTTCCGCGGGCTGCTCCGCGACGAAGTAAGGGCCTGGCTCAACGAGGAGTGACGGCACGCACCGCCAGTCGGCCGCGGGCCGGCCTCCGGACTGACGCCACGGGCCGGTTGACGGTACCCTTGCCGGACTTGCGCGGGGCCCATGGTCCTGCGCGCACGCGCGCGAACGGGCGGCGCGTGCCTTCCCGACCCGAACTGAGACGAGGCACGACCGAACCGTGAGCAAGGAATCACGCCACGCGGCCAGGCTGGCGCGCGAGAGCCGTCGCGCCGGAACCACGGCCCGCCACTCGGACCCCGGCGCCGGACCGACCGACGCCGCCGAGGGCGGAGTCGTCGGCGGCTCCCCGACGCGGCCGACCGGCC
>DATAIW010000232.1:0-2880 GCA_036262455.1 Candidatus Limnocylindrales bacterium
TGCGCCAGGTGCTGACCGCCCGGGAGAACGCCCGCCTCCTCACGGACCGTGCCCGGAGCGCCGCCCGGTTCCAGGCGATCATCCAGAACGCGAACGACGTGATTGCGGTGGTCGATCCGGAGGGGATCATCACCTACGTCACGCCGTCGGTGATGCGTCTTCTTGGCCGGCCCGCCGAGGGCCTCCCCGGCCAGGGACTCGACACCCTGCTCGAGCCCCAGGACGTCCCACTCGCGCTCGCGCTCCTCCGGACGGCGAGGACCCGGCCCGGCACGAGCGACACGATCCAGTGCCAGGTTCGGGACGTGCAGGAGAATGCGCGTCACATCGAGATGAACGTGACGAACCTCCTCGGTGAATCGGTCGTCGAGGGCCTCGTCGTGACGATGCGCGACGTTACCGAGCGCCGCCGGTTCGAGGAGCAGCTCCGCGATCAGGCGCTCCACGATCCCCTGACGGGCCTCGCGAACCGCGTCCTCATCGCGGACCGGATCGACCACGCGCTCCGGCGCCGTCGGCGTCTCGCCGGCGCCACCCCCACGCTGCTCTACCTCGACCTTGACGATTTCAAGGAGGTCAACGATTCGCTTGGCCACCCGGTCGGCGACCAGGTCCTCGTCGAGGTCGCCCGGCGCCTCAGCCGCGCCATCCGGGCCGAGGACACGCCCGCCCGCCTGGGTGGTGACGAATTCGCGGTCCTGATCGACGAGTCGCGCTCCGTCGAGGAGGTAGTTGCCGTCGCCGATCGGATCCTGGCCGACCTGCGCACCCCGATCGACGTCGCCGGGACGACGGTCGCCATCAGAGCCAGCATCGGGATCGTCCGGCGGGATGCTGGCCCCGAACCGGAGGACTTCCTCCGCGACGCCGATATCGCGATGTACGAGGCAAAACGCGAGGCGCGCGGCGGCCACCGGCTCTTCGAGAGTGCGATGTTCGCCGCGACGGTCGAACGCGCAAGCCAGGAGACGGATCTGCGGGCCGCCCTGGCTGCGGGCCAGTTCGAGGTGGTCTACCAGCCCCTCTTCGACCTGTCCGACAATCAGCTTGCCGGCGTCGAGGCGCTCCTCCGCTGGAACCACCCGACGCGGGGGCTGGTGATGCCGCTGCAGTTCATCCCGCTTGCGGAGCGCACTGGCGAGATCATCCCGATCGGCCGCTGGGTCATCGAGCAGGCGTGCCTGACGGTCGGCGGATGGAGCGGGATCAATGAGGCCCGCCAGCTCCGCGCGAGCGTGAACGTATCGGCCCGGCAACTCGAGCCGCGGCTCGTCGAAGACGTCGCCGAGATCCTGCGGCGGACCGGGTTCCCCGCCAAGCGCCTCGTCCTGGAGATCGCCGAGAGCGTCATCGCGGCGGAGCGCCCGGGCGTGATGGACGTCCTGGCCGCGCTGCGATCTCTGGGCGTGCGCATCTCGATCGACGATTTCGGTACCGGTTATGCGCCGCTCAGCGTCCTGCGCCACCTGCCCGTCGACGAGCTCAAGATCGACCGCTCCTTCATCAATGCCCTCAGCGACCAGGGCGATACGAGCCTCGTCAAGGCGATCATCAAGCTCAGCCACGACCTCGCCCTGGCGACCGTGGCCGTAGGCATCGAAGGCGAGGAGCAACTCGCGTTGCTCCGCACGCTTGGCTATGACATTGGCCAGGGCTTCCTCCTTGCGCGCCCGGGCCCGGCGAGCGCGATCGAGGACCGCATCCGCCGCGAGCTCGATCCCTCGTCCGGCGCCCGCGTCCCCGGCGCCTGATCGGCGCCCACTCCGCTCGTGATCGGCCGTCGGCTCGGCCCCCCGCCTTGTTCCAGCGGCGAGCCGCTCCAACGGGCACCGTGTTCGTTGCGTGTCCTCGGCCGTCCCGCGCGCTGACCGGCCGACGCGGGCCGCTCGGCACTGGCGCGGGCGCACGGCGGGCGCTCGGGATCACCCCACGGCCGGTGTCGGAGTACCTGCGGACCCTGGCCGGGCCGGCCGCCGCCTGACCCGCTGGCGCCGACCCTGCGGCGGGCGCCCGACGACGGCCGGTCAGCGCCGTCCGGTCGCCACGATCTGGGTCGCGCCCCGGACGCCGACCTCCCGGAGCCGCGTCCGCAGGGCCTCGCCGCGCGCCTGGAGCTCCGGGTGTCCTTCGGCGAGCACAGCGTACCGGTCAATCGCCGCCTCCAACTCGGCCGTGGTCTCCGGATCGTGGGGGTCTTCGTCTGGGTCGGCCAGGTCGACGATCCGCAGGTCGGAGAGCCCGAGGCCTTCGACGATCTCGACGATCCGTCCCCGTTCGTAGGTCTCCCGGTGCACCTCGCCGCGGAGCCGGTTCACGGCCGCCCACCAGTGGTGCAGGAGGACGTGCGTGGTCTGGGTCTCGGACTGGCCGTCGCGGCACATCTCGTTGACGACGAGGTGGCCGCCGGGGCGAAGGACGCGAAGCATCTCGGCCAGCACGGGGGCAGGGTCCGCGAAGTGGTGGAGGGAGTTCGAGACGCAGACGGTGTCGAACGAGCCATCCGGGAAGACGAGGTGGTGGGCATCCATCTGCTCGAACCGCACGTCGGGGCGGTCCCCGATCGCCGCCGCGAACGCCTGGCCCCGCTCCGGGTTCACGTCGATCCCGACGACCTCCGCGTGATCCCGGAGGCCGTCGAGCAGGAAGCGGACGAAGCTTCCTGTCCCGGTGGCGACGTCGAGCACGCGCCCGCCGGACACGTCGCCAAGGACGGCCTTCGGGTCGATCGCCGTCATCGTCGCTCCGCCGCCAGGCCTGGCGCCTGGTCCGGGAGCGCGATCGGGCGCCCGGTCAGGCGCCCGACTCCCTACCACCGCTGGTGGACGAGCGGCTTCGCGCGCTTCTCGTAGAGCTCGCGGATCCGGTCCATCGTCGCCGGCG
>DATAIW010000233.1:0-2448 GCA_036262455.1 Candidatus Limnocylindrales bacterium
AGCCGATCCCGGCCGACGATCCGCTGCTGTCCCTCGACAACTGCCTCGTCGTGCCGCACATCGCGTCCGCCTCGCGGGCGACTCGGTCGAAGATGGCCGAGATGACCGCGGCGAACCTCCTGGCGGGCGTCCGCGGCGACCGCATCCCGACCCCGGTCAACCCGGAGGTCTACGACCGGGCGTGATTGCGGGGGCGCGTCGGCCCACTGCGGCTCGCGCTGGCTCGCGCTGGCTCGCGCGGGCTCGCGCGGATGCCTCGCCCGGCGCGGCGGCGCACTGAGCCCGCGCGCGACTCGTCGCCCAGCGCGCCCGAATCGAGATCGTTCACCGCAAGCAGAACAACGCCGTCGGTCTGCGGCGCTGATCGACATTGGCCGAGATCATTCCGCGTGGCGTGAACGAAGGCGAAATGCGGTATCTGGGGTGACCAACCCGTGGGCGGCCGACCTACCGCGGCTCCCGCGGCGACGGGATCTCGACGACGACGTTCGTCGACTTCACCACGCAGATCGCCTCGTCGCCGACCTTGAGTCCCATCTCGATGACGGCCTCGGCCGTCATCAGGCTGACGAGGCGATGCGGCCCGGCCTGGACCTCGACGACCGCGGCGACCCGATCCTTCTCGATCCGGGTCACGATCCCAGCGAACCGGTTGCGGGCGGACTGGGCGACGATCGGGCGATCGATCGCGGCCTGGCGTCGTGCGCCGGTCAGGCGGGTGACCTCCTCGATTGGAACGAGCCGCTGACCGCCCTCGGAGCGGACGACGGTCAAGCGCCCCTCGTCGGCCCAGCGCCGGACGGTGTCGACGGTCACGCCGAGCATCTCCGCCGCGCGGCCGATCCGGATCTGGTTCGACGGGGCAGCCATGTCGAGCGATTGTATGGGTGGCAGCTCGGTCGCCGTCTCGTCGGCTACGCTTCGCGCTCGGGCCGGTAGCTCAGTGGCAGAGCAGGGGACTTTTAATCCCTTGGTCGTGGGTTCGAATCCCACCCGGCTCGCCACGCATCCCTCGCACGCCCGGTCCTGGGGAAGCCGCGCCGTGACGCAACGGCCCGCCGGTCGCCGCCGTCCGGCGGGCGCGTTCGCCGCTGTTGAAGGAGGGCTAGAACATCCTGCGGCCGAGCGTCTCCCCACGGCCGAGCGCCGCGCCGACGATCGCGACGATGGCTCCGACCACGACGATCAGGAAGCCGAGCCCGAGGTCGACCGAGATCCCCGCGAGGCCGCCCAGTCCGCCGAGCGCCGACTTGGCGTTGTTGTAGTCGCCGAAGTACCTGAGCATGACCACGAGGGCGATGATCGCGATGATCCCGACCGCGATCCACGCGATCTTGAACTGCGGCGGGTGGTAGGCGAACACCGCGCCGCCGGCGATCATGGCGATGCCAAGCAGAGCGACAAGGAAGTCCGACCCGGCCACCGAGCTGCCGAGGTTCTGCCCGAGGACCTTGCCGCTCACGCTGGCCCATGGCAGGAAGTAGCCGACGACCGTGATGATGCCGGCGGCGACCATCACGATGCTCGCCCGGGTGAACTTGAAATCGGCGGCAGTCAGGTTGAACGCCGGGCCGGCGGGTGCCGGGGCCGGCGACGCCGGAGCCGGGGCCGGCGACGCCGGAGCCGGCGCGACCGGGGGTGGTGGAACATCCGGCGCCGGCTGCTGCAAGTCGCCCGGATTCTCGGTCGCCATGTGGTTCCCTTCCATCGTTCCCTCCTGGATGTGACGAGTATCACCGCCGCGTCAACAGCGGCGTGACGCCAGACCGCATCTTGAGCGGTCATCCAGGGCTCGAAGACGGCGATGGCCGTGTCGTTGTGCCGGATCCCGTCAGCGCCCCGAGGATGCCCGCTGCGGGCGACTCGGCCTGGAGCGCTGCGACGAGGAATGCGAAGGTAACGCAGGAACGAGGCGAGGCAGCCCGAACGGCGGATGGCCGCGCTGAGCGGTGAGGGTGGTCATCGGAGGACGTGATCGAGCGCGGCGCGGGCCCTCGCGACCGCCTCGTCGTCCCGCTCGTAGTAGAGGAATCGGGCGTTGGCCTCGTGGCGGCTGGCGCGGACCAGGCCCGCATCGCGCAACCTGGCCAGGTGGTTGCTGACGTTGTTGTCCCGTTCTCCGAGGGCGGTCGCGATCTCGCACACGCAGGTCGGCCCATCGGCCAGCATCCGCAGAATCGAGGCGCGGGTCCGGTCCGACAGAAGCGCGGCCGCAGCCACGGCGCCCGTGACATCGGGGGCGCGAAGGTCGAAGCGCGGCTCGCAGACGACCGGCAGCGGAACGCTCACCGCCTGGTCTCCGGCAGGGGCATGCCGCCGGCGACGATCGGCAGGGCCCGGACGCCGAACAGGCGCGGCGCCAGGCGCATCGCCGCCCAGACGAGGAACAGCATCACCGGGACCTCGATGAGCGGGCCCACCACCGTCGCCAGCGCCACCGTCGGCGAG
>DATAIW010000234.1:0-13040 GCA_036262455.1 Candidatus Limnocylindrales bacterium
GCGATGAAGAGACGTGGCCGGCCACCTGCTGCGGCCGCCGCCCGGAGGGTCGCGGTCAACTGCCGCAGGGCGCCGGCGGTCGTGATGTTGGCGCCGAAGAGGATGACGCCGCCGACCTCGCCGCGCTGGATCCGGCCGAGCAGCGCGGGGCTCGGGCTTAGGCCGTCCATTCGCACGACGAGCTTCTGGCCGATCAGCTGGGCGATGGTCGGGGCCGTGGAGGTCACGGCCACCGCCATCACGGGGGATCGCGTCGGTCCGGGCATCCCGAGCGCCCCGCCGACGAGTGCGCCGGCGAGCGCGAGGCGGGCGATCCGGCTCATGGCGCCCACGCATGCATCGAGATCGTGGCGGGTACACCGGCGCCGTTGCACGGTGGGAGCGTCACGTCGGCCGGGCTGACCGGGTCCGCGACGAGTCGCCGGCCATCGGCGAACACGAAGGCAACGCTGACCGGCGGGATCGGCGCAGACTTGCAGTAGTTGCCGGCCGCGACGAGCGACTTCAGGACCGCCCCGGGCGCAACCGTCAGCTGGCCGCTCGTCGATGGGTTCTTGCCGTCGATCAACACGCCTCCGTCGCCGCCGACCAGCTGCGGCCGGGCCAGGGCGTCGAGCAGGCAGTCCGTTGTTCCTCGATTGGTCAACTCCACGTCAGCGATCCGCTGACCGGCCGCTCCTTCCCACATGGTGACGCGGGCCGACAGCTCGGTTGGAGCGCACGGACCGATGGTCGATTCGGCAGAGGCGACCGAGACAGGCGCGCTGGGCACCGTGGATGGCGCGGGCGACGAGCCGGCAGCCGGACTCGGCCCGGAGCGGCCGAGCACGATGGCTGCGACCGCCACCGCGACGACCACCAGGCTGGCCATGGACAAGGTCGCAACGGGAAATCGGCTGCGCATGACGATCCTCTCGGCGGGGGAGTCGGGTCGGGGCGCCGCGCTCGTCACGGCGCTGAACTCATCGAGCACGCGGCTCGCTCGGTCCCTCGGCATCAGGCGTTCTCCAACTTCGCTCGGGCTCGGCTGACCGCGGCGCGAAGCGCCCCGGGTGTCGTCCCGAGCACTCGGCCGGCTTCGTCGTAGGTCGCGCCCTGGACCGCGGTCATGACGAGGGCGGTTCGTTCGAGCGATGACAGGTCGCTCATGGCGACGCACACATCGAGCCAGCGGGCACGGAGGGCAGGATCCGTGTCCAGCGCGCCGGCATGGGTCGGCGCGAGCAGCCGTCGGCGAAGGATCCGGAACCGGTCCGTGGCCAGGCGTCGAGTGGCGACCAGGAGCCACGGCATGACGGGCCGACTCCAGTCGAGGCGATCGCGCTGGTTCCACAGCCGGAGATATGCGTCCTGGGCCAGGTCCTCCGCCGCGGTCCAGTCGTTGGTCCAGGCGAGGGCGAACCGGAACACGTCGGTCCAATGCTCCGCGAACGCACGCTCGAAGGCCAGATCGGTCGGTTCGGCGATGGCCACGATGGTTGTCACACCCAGATACACGACGGCGCGGTGCCAAACGCACGGACGCCCCAGACTGGCACAGCGTAGGATCCGCGCGATGACGACGCCATCGACCGGGCCGCGCATCCTCGGGATCGTCGGGGGGACCGGGCCCGAGTCGACCATCGACTACTACCGCTCGCTGATCGCGGTCTGGCGCCGCCGCCGGCCCGACGGCAGCTATCCGCGCGTGATCATCAACAGCGTCGAGTCCGGGCGGGTGATCCGCCTCCTCGCTGACGGGGAGTACGACGCGGCAGGGCGCGAGCTGGGAGCGGCGCTCGGCCAGCTCGCGGCGGCCGGCTGCGGTCGGGCGCTCCTCGCCTCGAATCTCTCGCACATGGCGTTCGACCGGCTCGATCCACCTCCGCCGATTCCGCTGATCCACATCGTCGATGCCGCCCGCGACGCAGCCGTCGCCGCCGGCCATCGCCGTCTCGGACTCATCGGGACGCGCTTCGTGATGCAGGCGCACCTCTACCAGGATCGATTCGGAACGGACGGCATCGCGATCGTCGTCCCGCTGCCGGACGAGCAGGAGATGGTCCACGCAATCTATTTCGGCGAGCTCGTCCACGGCGAGATTCGCGATGACAGCCGCGAGCGGCTCGTCGCCTTCATCGCGGCGATGCGCGACCGGGACGGGATCGACGGCCTGATCCTCGGCGGAACCGAGCTGGCCCTGACGTTGAAGGCGCCCCTGTACGCCGGTGTTCCGATCCTCGACACGGCCCACATCCATGTCGAGGCCGCCGTCGACTGGCTGCTCGCCGACGATGGAGTCGCCGCAGATGGTGGATAACTCGCTTGTCGCGCGGCGTCATGAGGTGCAATCTGGGCCGTCCACGACACGCACGAGGGACATTCGATGGCTGACACCAGGGAGATGGCGGCGAAGTTCGAGGAGGTCCTCAAGGCCGGTGACTTCGCGCGGATGGGCGAGCTGATCCAGGAGTACGCCACCGACGACTTCGTCGAGGAATGGCCCCAGTCGGGCGAGCGCCTGACCCGGGCGGCAGCGCTGCGGATGGGTGAGACGTACGCGCAGAAGACGGGAACGAGTCCGAGCTTCACCTACAAGCGGATGCTCGGCGGCGGCGACGTCTTCATCATCGAGGGCACGATCGACTACGGCGACGGCGTCCCGGTCAGCTACGTCGGGGTCGGCGAGCTCCGGGACGGCAAGGTCGCGCGGATGACCGAGTACTTCGCCAACCCATTCGAGGCGCCGGCCTGGCGCGCCGACTTCGTCGAGCGGATGGAGCCCGTCAAGGCCTGACGGGATCGGCTCCGACCGAGCGGGGACGGCGCGCTCCGGCGAGGACCACGGCCGCGAGGATCGCCAGCGCCCCTGTCCCGGCCATCGCGGCCGGCAGCCCGATCGTCACCGACAGGAACCCCATGACCGGGGGATAGCTGATTCCGCCGACGACCGCGGCTCCTGCGAGGTAGCCGCCGACGGCAGCCGAACGATGAGGGAATCGATCGCCGCCGATCGCGACGATGAGCGGGAAGATCGGGCCGGAGGCCACGCCGGCCGCCGCGAACAGGACGATCGATAGCTCGAGCGACGGCGCCACGATCGCGAGGAGGATCAGGGCGCCCGTCGCGATGCTGGCGACGGCCGCGAAGGTGGTGTGGTCGAAGCGGTCGCCGATCCGGGCGGCCGCGATCCGGCTGACGGTCAGGCCCGCCCAGTAGAGGCTGAGCGAGGTCGTGGCAACGTCCAGCGGGGCCGCCGCAAGGAAGCGCACGAGCCAGTTCGATACGCCGACCTCCGCGGCGACGTAGCAGGCGATGGCCAGGCCGAGCACGAGGAGGACGCGGTCGAGGAGCAGGCGACGGCCGGGCCGGGCACCGTCGATCCCGCGGACGTGTCGTCCGGTCGGCATCGCGGCCCGCACGAACAGCACGGCGACCGGGACGGCGACGATGGCCGTTGCGAGCAGCAGGGAGCGCCACGGAACGCCCGCCGCGACGGCACGCCCGACGACCGCCGGCGAGGCGAGGGCGCCCGCGCTGAAGCAGAAATGGAGGAGGTTCAGCGCCCGACCGCGGGTGTCGGGGAACAGGTCGAGGATCAGCCCGTTCCCCGCTCCGTCCAGCGTCCCGCAGCCGATCCCGAACGGGATGACGGCGACGAGGAAGATCGACCAGGTCTCGGCCGTGGCGAGCACGACCAGTCCAAGCGCCACCAGCCCCGCTCCGCCGGCGAGCACCGGTCGGCGACCGAACCGCTGCGTGACCAAGGTGCCGCCGAGGACGCCGGTCCCGTACACGGCCGCGTTGACGAGGTAGAAGAACCCCATGCCGGCGTCCGTCTGGCCGAAGTCGTGCTCGATCGATCGGATCAGGGACGCCACGAGGAGTCCCGACCAACCGATGAGGAAGAACGAGAGGCAGCCGAGGACCGCTGCGGTCCTCGACCTGGCCGGCGTCAGGTCCGGCCGACTTTCGCCATGCTCACCGGGTTCCGTCCTCCGGCTCCTGGATCGGTTCGAGCACGAACACCGGGATCTGGCGCTCCGTCTTCTCCTGGTACCTGGCATAGTCGGGCCAGGCCTCGACTGCGCGCGCCCACCAGCGTGCCTTCTCGTCGCCGCTGACCTCGCGTGCCGTGTAGTCGCGCTTGGTCGGTCCATCCTGGAGCTCGACGCGGGGGTCGGCCTTGAGGTTGTGATACCAGACGGGATGGCTCGGTGCGCCCCCGAGGGACGCGACGACCGCGTACACGCCCCCGTGCTCGACGCGCATCAGGGCGGTCTTGCGCAGGTTGCCGGTCTTCGCCCCGATCGAGGTCAGCACCACCACGGGCTTGCCATGCAATGCAGCGCCCTGCACGCCGCCCGTCGCCTCGTAGATCTCGCTCTGCTTGCGAGCCCAGGCGGAGGTGCCGGGTGCGTAATCGCCGTTCAGTGGCATGGACCGATTCTTCCACGGATCGGCGCGTCCCGTGACCGCCCATGGGCTGTTCGAAATTCGGGCCGGGCTTGCCTGGCTGCACGGGTGGCGGAGCGGTCAAATCACGTGCGCTCCGGCACTTGAACGGTGCGGTATCGATAGCCAGATTAGCCGGGTAGAGATCAGCGCCAGCGGCGTGCCGACGCGCGAGTCGATCGGGTTGCCGATCCGCGCGGGCTGACGGATCCCGATTTGTCGACCCGACGGAGGCCCCATGGCTCTTCTACACCCGAACCTCCTGGAACGCGTCTCGGCGCACCGGGACGGGCTCCGCGTGCTGGTCATGCTCGTCGCGGTGCTTGCGGCTATGGCCGTCCTGACCGTGGCCTTCGGCGTGACCCACACCGGGCCGAGCTACGAACTGGTGCCCGATCCGGCGGCCGGCCTGCCGTTCTGACTTGCGCCTTGAAGCATCCCCTCGCCTGATCGTTCGATCGCGCCTGACCGCGGTCGATGACCGGGTCACGTCGGCGTGCGCTCGCTCGCGCGATCCCGCGCCAGGTTGACTTGGCTCGACCCGAATACGTCCCATGTCATGTTGTCCGTGCCGCGATGGCTCCGTCGTGCGAGAATCGGCGGGACCCGGCGTCATCTCGGAGGATCAAGGCGATGGACAAGAAGGCGAAGACCCCCAAGAAGCCCAAGCAGACCAAGACGAAGGACGGCGCGGCGAAGGGCAAGTAGCGGCGACAACTGGCGCCCGCAACAGCACGGCCAGGTGGCGTCCGCACGTGGCGCGGACATCCAGCCGCCAGGCGGTCACTGCTTGAGGCAGGACGAGAGGCTCAGGCCGAGAGCGCTCCCGTACTCCTTCAGGTCGAACTCGCATTGCTGCGTGTCGATGTCCTTGACGATCGCCGCGAGCCGACCCGACAGGTTCGCGCAGTTGCTGCGGGCGACGGCGTCCGTCATCCTGGTGGCGCCGTCACGGTAGATCTCGACATGGTGGCGCTCATGCGTTGCAACCCGCTGCAACTCCCCGGCCCACCAGCGGACCGTCGCGGCGTCGACCGTCTTCGGCCGGCTCCACCTCGGCAGCGTGATCGTGTACGTGAACAGGATGGCCGGCTTCGCGGTGACGTTGATGCGACATTGGCCGGCGGTCTGCGCGAGCACGAAGCGGTATTTCGGCACCGCCTTGGTCAGGCCTTCCGCACGGGCGTGGATCCATGCGCTCCAGGGCCCGCTTGCCTGGATCGAGTCGATGATCTGCGGGATCGTGCTCCCCGCCACACCGTACGTGACGACGGTGGCGTTCGACCCGAAGAATGCGTCGCCGATCACCGGCACCTTGGGCGCAGCAGGCGGTTTCGGAGTCGGCGTGGGCGCCGCCGCGAACTCGGTCTTGGCGCCGTTCGCGGTGTAGTCCAGAGACGCGGCGGCACAGGCGCTTCCGCCCCTCGGGGCGACCTCGACGGTGCGGGTGCCGCGGATGTCGACCGAGACGACGGCCGTTCCCACCGGTCGATAGCCGGCGATCACGAGGGTCGTGTGGCTGATGGCGGTCGCGCCGTCCGGGACGAGGCCGAGCCCGTCGTCGCAGGCGACCGTGTCCTGGTGATTGGCTTCGTAGCGGTACATGCCGTCGACGAACCGGAAGACGCCGGTTCCGATCGGATCGCCGGCGAACGTCTGGATCGTGGCGTCGATGTCGCACGACGCCTGCTCGCAGGCCGGCGCGAGGACGTAGACCTCGCGGATGGCCTCGCTGCCGTTCCGTTGGAACGTGACCGCCCACGGGCCTGAGGGACGTTGCCCGACGCTGAGGGCGAGAACCGTCGGCGGAGTCGGGGCCGGCGATCGCGGTGGCTGGCTCGAGCCGACGACCGGTGACGCCGCAGGACCTGCAGAGGATTCAACAGGGGACGACGGTGGCTGGGACGTCGGCGGGATGCACGCCCCGATCACGAGGCTGACGGAGAGCGCGAGAACTGCGATTCGACCCGTCATGAGCCCCACCCCGACCTGCCAGCGACGATCGGTCGATCCTACCCGACGATCTTCCGCCCGTCGCCCCTGACGAAATGCGGCAGTAGGGGTCGGGGTCCTCCTGGCCTCAGCGCGACGTGCCGACCGGCGCTCCGTCCACGGCCATTGCGAGGGTGTGTCCCCAATTGCGGGCACGCCGGATCTCGTCGTCGGACACTCGATCGAACGGATCACCGGCCGGTCCGCCGATGACGAAGCTTGTCGGCGTCAGGACCCGGAACCCGAGCGTCTTGAGACGCTTCGCCGCGCCTTTCGCGGCAGAGCCCCAGAGCAGCTCCGGGCCCTTGATCCGCGTGTCGAAGGCCGTGGCCGCGACCTCGGTCCCACCGGGCAGCAGGGCATCGAGCCACTCCCGGATCCCGGAGCCGCGGGAGACGAGCCGGATCCCGGCACGTTCGGAGGCGTCGGCGCGCGTCTTCGAGCTCGTCAGGCCATGGGCGTGGGTCGGTCCGCCGACGACGAGCAGGTCGACATCGAACGGGAGCGTCGCGTGGACCTCCGACACCTCGAAGGAGTCGACTTCTTTCGTTGGGCGGATCCCGTCGGCGATCGCGAGGGCCACCGCCTTCGTGTTGCCGAACATCGATTCGTAGACCACCAGGGCGCGCATCTCCGGATCCTCCACACGACCGCCACGAGGCAACCGAGGACCCGGCCGGCACGGAACGGATCGCCTCGCTGCGACAGGCCAAGGGTGGCCAGCGACGGCGACACGACCAAGAGCCATGCGGCCCCCGCAAATGGGACACTTGGCCGCGTCCCGACCGCTCGGGCCGGGACGCGATCCTGCGACCTGGCGTCGGACGATGACGGTCTCGAGGTACTCCGTCGGCACGACCATGGTCCCGTCGTCGGCTCGATTGAACCGCGCGATGAGATCGAGCAGGTCGGCCTCGAGGGCTCGGTGTCCGGCTTCGCCGACCGCCTCGAACGCCTTCAGCGTCGGCCCGTAGAACCGTCGCCAGTAGTCGAGGTGGGCCTCGGGCGAGCGGTAACGGAACACGTATTGCCGCCTCGCCACGCGGATCTCCGCGATCGCATCGCCGAAGAGCTCGCCCAGGCGCTCTTCCGTGCCCACAGAACCGTTGAGCGCAGGCCCGTCGGAGGCGGGACGTGACCGGCGTTCACCTTGAAGAGCTGGCCGATGAAGCCCTCGGGGGTGTGGGCGACGAGCCCGATCCGGCCGCCCGGCCGGCAGACGCGGGCGAACTCGCGGGCCGTCTGCTCCTGGTCCGGTGCGAACATCGCCCCGAACACCGAGCTGACGACATCGAAGCTGGCATCCGCGAACGGCAGGTCCTCGGCGTCGCCGGCGACGAACTCGGCCTCGAGGCCGTCTGCGTCAGCCCGGCGCCGAGCCCGGTCCAGCAGCGAGGGAACGTAGTCGAGCCCGACCACGTCGCAACCCCGGCGAGCCGCCGCCAGCGCGGCATTGCCGCTGCTCGTCGCGACATCGAGGACGCGCTCGGTCGAATGGAGGTCGAGCGCCTCGATGAGCAGCTCCGACACGATCGTGATCTGCGTCCCGATCATGTGGTCGTCGCCGCTCGACCAGGTTGCCTGCTGGCGCTGCTTGATCGCGCCCAGGTCCGGTGCCGGCGTGGTCTCGATGTACCGGCCCCGTGGGTCGGTCGCCGTGGCGTTCGCGATGGTCATGGGATACCCCTCTGTCGTAGCCTCGCTCGCGTTCGGAGCGCGGGGGCGAAAGCCTCGGCCTAAAGGGTTGGCGCCGACATGCCCCGTGTTCGCTACCTTCGGCGAGCCGGGCCTTCATCTTCGCGACCCTGCGAGATGTCAGCGGGCGCGGGAACGGCGCTCGCGCTCAATCGGCGGACGGCTCGATCGCGCGTGGCTCGATCGCGGGTGTCTCCATCGCCAGGTCGGCCGGCGGCGACTCCAGATCGCTCCTCGCGTTCGCGGCGGCGCGATCAGCGCTGCGTCGTTCAATCTCCACGATGATCCAGACGAGCAGGAGCCCGGCGACGACCTGGGCGACCGCCGCGCCCGTGATCCATGTGAGCAGCGAGCTCAACGCCGGTGCCGTCTCTGGCGGCTGCGTGAAGGCCTGGACGATCCGGTTGGTGAGCCCGCCACCCAGCCACAGGATCCACCAGATGAGCACCAGACCCGCGTTGCGCTGGGCCGGCCGGCCCGCCAGGCGCCGCCACGCGTCGGCGACGATCCGGTACGGCGCGACGAAGCTCGCGAGGGGCACGAACCACAGGGCGATCGACCAGCGCGGCGTGACCCACGGGTCTGTGCTCGAAAGGGCCGGGATGTTGTCGACGACACGCGACTGCCACGCGAGGAAGGCGATCGCGGCGGGGACGATCGAGGCGATGTACAGCCCACTGACGGTGTTGAGGTTGCGCTCCCAGGTCGTGATCTCGGCCAGCGTCACGCTGCCGAAGTGCTCCACGAAGGAGAAGCCACGAGCAACGACGAGGATCTCGAGGGCGATCGCGGCCGTCGCCAGGCCGATGAAGAGCATCGCCCAGTGTGACCGCCGCCGGGCAGACCGATACCGCGGATGGTTCTGGCGGACGATGGTCTGCCAGTCGGTCGCCTCCATTCGAGCCTCCGTTTACTTACCCTCACCCGGCCGAGCGGCGTCGCGGCGGAAGCATGGCATCATCGACCTCGAAGATCCCGCGCAGGAGCACCTGATGTCCGTCTGGTTCGGTTACCACATGCCCAGCTTCACCTTCCCCGGCGTGCCGGCCAGCGGGCTGTTCGACCATCTCGCGACCCTCGCCAGCGCTGCGGAGGATGCCGGATTCAGCCTCGTGACGGTGATGGACCACTTCTATCAGATCATCGGGGTCGGCCCGGAGACCGACCCGATGCTCGAGGCGTATACCGCGCTCGCCGCGCTGAGCCAGCGAACGCGCCGTGTCCGTCTCGGCGCGCTCGTGAGCGGGGTCACGTATCGGAACCCGGCGCTCCTGGCGAAGACAGTGACGACCCTCGACGTCCTGTCGGGCGGACGAGCGCTGCTCGGCATCGGCGCCGCCTGGAACGAGAGCGAGCATGAGGGCTACGGATTCGACTTCCCACGCGTGGGCGAGCGGATGGACCGTCTCGATGAGGCCCTCACGATCATCCGGGCGATGTTCACCGAAGAGCGCCCGACATTCGATGGCGAGCATTACCGGATCCACGACGCGCTGAATGTGCCCCGCCCGATCCAGAGCGGCGGGCCGCGGATCCTCGTCGGCGGGGGAGGGGAACAGCGAACCCTCCGGATCGCGGCGAAGCATGCGGACCTGACCCACTGGTTCCCCCTCGGCCTCGAGACGCTGCGGCACAAGAACGAGGTCCTCGAGGGCTACTGCGCCGAGATCGGTCGGGATCCCGCCACGATCGAGCGGACCATGGCAACGCCGGTCCTGGTCGCGCCGAACGAGGCGGCGGCGAAGGCCATGCTCGAGCGGATCCCGCCCGAGCGTCGCGGCCATGTCGAGATCGGCCCGCCCGAGCAGGCGGCCGAAGGCCTGCGGCCCTACATCGAGGCAGGGTTCACCGGTTTCACCTTCAACAACCCGATTGTCTCGACCCCCGAGTCGATCCACGCCGTCGGCGAGCTGCTTCGGCTCATCGCCTGACGCCCCGAGCGTCGACCCGGGCGGTCCGCCGACGGAGCGCCCGGGTCAGGCCAAGCGGGTCCCTGCGTCAGCCGATGAGGTAGACGACCCCGACCGTGATCGTGACGTCGGTCGTCCCGGCCTGGACCGGCGTAGCGACGTCGCGTGCTGCGGCTCCGGCTGTCGCGGCCCCGTAGAAGATCGGGTACGGGGTCGGGGAGGACGTCTCGCTGATCGAGACAACACCGGTGATCGCTACGCCGGCCGCTGCGGCGAGGGTGTCGGCATGGGCCCTCGCCTGGCTCATCGCGTCGGTCCGAGCCTGCTGCTCGGCCTTGGCCGGATCATCGACGCGGAACGACACGCCGTCGAGCGTCGTGGCCCCGGCGGCGAGAGAGTCGTCGATCGCGTCGCCGACCTTGTCGAGGTCGCGCACCGTCACCGCCACCCCGTTCGAGAATGAATAGCCGGTGATCCGCGGTGGGTTCGTGTTGGTGGTGTAGTCGTAGGTCGGCTGGAGGGAGATGGTCGATGTCCGGATGTCCTTGTCGGCGATGCCGAGGGCCTTGAGCGCCGCGATCACCTTGGTCATCGCGGCTGCGGCATCGGCCCGGGCGGCCTTGACGGTCGGTCGGTTGAACGTGACGCCAAGGCGAAGGTCGGCGACGTCGGGAGCGACGACCACCGTCCCGACACCGGACACCGAGATCGTGTGTTGAGGCGGAGAGGTCGGGTCCGCAGCGAGCGTCGAGCGCGGACCGAGCGACGGCGACGCGATCGTCGCGACGAGGAGCCCGGTGGCGAGACCAGCCGCGATCCAGCGGGCGCGAGAGCCAGGGAGTCGGACGGTCAGGGTGATCGCATCCATGAGGAGTGTCTCCGGGAGGCGGTTCGGAGAACCGCGCTTGGCCCGGAGACGCCAGACGAGGCGCCGGGGTTTCCGATCTGTCGGCGTTCCATCGTCACGGACCGTTCCGCGCGGTTGCCCGCAGGTCTTTCCAGAAATAGGTCGTCGGGGCGAGCACCCCGTCCGAGCGGTAGGCGTGGTTCGGCATCGTGCCGAGCTCGTGCCAGCCGAGCGAGCGATAGAAGGCATCGGCCGCGCTGCCTGCCTCGGTGTCGAGAATCAGGAGCCACCGGCCGTCCGCGCGGGCACGTTCCTCGGTGGCCAGCATGAGAGCCCGGCCGAGGCCGCGACGGCGGGCCGTGCGTTGGACGAGGACCTTGCCGACCTCGGCCCGGTGCGGGGAGTTGGCGTTGCGCGATCGGATGAGCAGGGTCGAGCCGACGACGGCGCCGGGCCCGCCTTCCCCGGTCTCGTCGGGCAGGCGGGCGACGAATGCCGTCGTGGATCCGTCGGCAATCTCGGGTATCCGTCCCGTCCACCACGCCGTCGCTTCCTGCTCGGTCACCCCGGCCATGAAGTTGACCGAGGCGCCTCCCGCGACCGCATCGATCACGAGCAACGCCAGGCCGGGGATCGCCGCGACGTAGGCCTCGGCGTCGAGCGCGGCGATCGTCATCTGGAGCCTTGCCGGAAGTTCAATCGTCACGCCCGCATCTTCGCCGACATGAGAGGGCGGCGCGACGGGCGCGCCTGAGGGCGACGCGATCGGTGTCGCGAGCCGGGCGCGCGTCAACGGCCGCCCGCGACGGGCGCGTCGCCAGCGTCGAGCCTGCGATCACCAGTCCGAAGCCGATCGCCATCGCCGGGGTGAGCTTCTCGTGGAGGACGAGCACGCCGAGGACAGCCGCCACGGCCGGGTTGACGTAGGTGATGACCGTCGCCCGGACCGGGCCGATCTCGGCGATGAGCGCGGCGAACACGAGGAACGCAGCAGCCGTACAGACGACGGCCAGGATCGCGATCGAGCCGACCACGTTCACGGACGGGACGATCGACGGCCACTGGAAGGCCGTGATCGGCACGTACGCCGCTGCGCAGAGGGCAAGCGAGATCGCCATCACCCCGACGGACGGGAGCCCGCCGAGACGGCGCGCCAGGATGGCCGGCCCGACCGCATAGCAGACGACCACGACCCCGATCTCGAGCAGGGCTGAAGGATCCGATGTCGCGAAGTCGCCCCAGACGATCGCCGCGACGCCGACCAGGCCGATCCCGAGGCCGACGAGGCCCGTCCGGCCGAGCCGGTCGGTCCCGCCGGTGGCGAGCGCGAACGTCGTGCCGACGAGCGGGACGCCGGCGATCAACAGCCCCGCAAGCGAGCTCGAGACATGCTGCTCCGCAGATCCGAGCGCCACCCACGGAAGGGCGATCTCGATTGCGGCGAACGCGACGACCCAGCGCCAGCGGGCAAGCACCCTCCGCAGGTCGACCCGGGCGATGGCGTAGGGAAGCAGGATCGCCGCGGCAATCGACGTGCGGGCGAGGACGAGTGCGGCCGGCGAGATCTCGGCGACCGCGACCCGGATGAACAGGTAGGGGATGCCCCAGATGACCGACATCAGGCCGAAGAGGACGAGCCCGCGTCGCGTCACCCGAACAGGCTCGGGCACGACGTCACGCCGGCGATCTTCGCAGAATTCCCGCCGGCCGGTCGGCAACCGTGATCCGATCGAAACGCTGCCGTTGTCGGACAATGGCGCGGTGGCGCACGATCTCGAGCGGTTCCTCGTCGCCCAGGAGTACCTCTACGACGGCGTCCTCGATGAGCTACGGCGCGGACAGAAGACGGGCCACTGGATCTGGTTCATCTTCCCGCAGATCGCAGGTCTCGGACGCAGCGCGCTGTCGCAACAGTTCGCCATCAGCTCGCTCGGCGAGGCGCGCGCCTATGTCGCCCATCCGGTCCTGGGAGTGCGCCTGCGCGAATGTGCGGCGGCCCTGCTGGCGACGACCCCTCGGACCGCGGAGCAGATCCTCGGTTCGATCGACGCCATGAAGGTGCGCTCCTGCATGACCCTGTTCCACCGGGCGGCGCCCGACGAGCCGGTGTTCAGCCAGGTGCTCGACCGCTACTACGCTGGAGCGGCTGACGAGGCGACGGT
>DATAIW010000235.1:0-12809 GCA_036262455.1 Candidatus Limnocylindrales bacterium
CTGCTGCCGTCGCTGCGCGAGTACGCGGCGCGCTACGGGCTGACGCGCGACCGGCTGGCCCTGGCTCGGCCGGACGCGCTGGTCATGCATCCGGGGCCGATGAACGAGGGCGTCGAGATCGCGGCCGGACGCCGGGTCAACGAGCCAGGCGCGCGGGATCTCGAGGTCGGCCACGACCGCGCCGATCGCGGATCCGGCAGCGACCGTCATGGGCGGGCCGTCCCGGCGAGCAGGTAGAGCAGCGCCATCCGGACGGCGACCCCGTTGCGAACCTGCTCCTCGATCAGCGACTGGGTCCCCGCCGCGACGTCGGCCGCGATCTCGACGCCCTCGTTCATCGGCCCCGGATGCATGACCAGCGCGTCCGGCCGAGCCAGGGCCAGCCGGTCGCGCGTCAGCCCGTAGCGCGCCGCGTACTCGCGCAGCGACGGCAGCAGACCGCCGGACATCCGCTCCTTCTGGATCCGGAGCGCCATGACGACGTCGGCATCGCGCAGCGCCTCATCGATCGACGACGTGACGTGGAACCGCCGTCCGTCGGCGGCGCCCCGCCCGGCCCATGCCTCGAAGCCGCGGAGCAGCGTCGCGGGGCCGCACAGCCAGAGGTCCGCTCCGGCCGCGGTCAGCGTCCAGATGTTCGAGCGGGCAACCCGGGAGTGGAGGATGTCGCCGAGGATCACGACCTTGCGGCCGACGAGCGAGCCGCCCTCGAACCGGCCGCGCATCGTGTACAGGTCGAGCAGGGCCTGGGTCGGGTGGGCGTGCCAGCCGTCGCCGCCGTTGAGGACGGAGCCCGAGAAGATCTCCGCCGCGAGATACGGCGCACCGGACACGGAATGCCGCATCACGAGCATCTGGGCCCCGAGCGCCTCGACCGTTTTGACCGTATCGATGAGCGACTCGCCCTTCGCGACCGACGAGGTCGCCGCGGCGATGTTGACGACGTCGGCCGAGAGGTTCTTGGCCGCGACCTCGAACGACACCCGGGTCCGGGTCGACGCCTCGTAGAAGAGGATCGTCACGTTCCGGCCACGGAGCGCCGGGACCTTCGCGATCGGGCGGGCGAGAACCTCGCGCATCGCGTCCGTCGTCCGCATGACCAGCTCGATGTCCGGCCACGACAGCGCATTGACATCGAGCAGATGGCGATGGTGCCAGCCGACCGGCTGTGCGTCCGGCGGCGAATCGACAACCGGGACCTCGAGGGCTTCCTGCGCCTGGGGCTCCCGATCGATCAGCGTCATCCGACCGGCGCCGCAGTCACGGCCTCGGCCGCCCGGTCGATGTTGACGCTGTCCTCGCCGTCGATCTCCTCGAGCTGGACCCTGACGACCTCCTCGCGGGAGGTCGGGACGTTCTTGCCGACGTGATCGGCCCGGATCGGAAGCTCGCGGTGGCCGCGGTCGACGAGAACCGCGAGGCGGATCGCCAATGGCCGCCCGAAGTCGACGAGGGCATCCATCGCCGCCCGGATCGTCCGCCCGGTGTAGAGGACGTCGTCGACGAGAACGACGGTCGCGCCGTTGAGGTCGAAGGGAAGGTCGGTGCCCTTGACGACGGGCTGCAGGGCGACCAGCGACAGATCGTCGCGGTAGAACGTGATGTCGAGGGCGCCGACCGGGACGGACACCCCTTCGTGCTCGGCGATCGCATCGGCGATCCGACGGGCAAGCGGAACGCCACGGCGCTGGATGCCGACCAAGGCCAGACCGCTCGTTCCCGCCTGCTTCTCGACGATCTCGTGCGAGATCCGGACCGTCGCTCGACGGATCTCGTCCGCCGTCATGATCTGCCGACCGCTCATTGCTCCTTCCCGGGCCTCGCGGGGCTCTCATGCGGCCTCACGGGGCCGCTCGAAGGGTCGCGAGAAGGATACCCGACGGGGAGGCCGCTCCGGGCGCGACCGGGCCGCCGACTCGGGTCCCGGCGGCGTGCCCGCTCAGTAGACCGAGACGGTCACCCGCGCCGTCCCTGACCACGACGCGCAGCCGCAGATCGCGAAGAAGTCCGGGGTGTACAGATCGACGATCCGACCGAGCCCGGCATTGGCCGCGGGCCCGTAGTCGTTGACCACCCGCTCGATGCAGCCGCCGGCGCCGCAGATGATCACGGTCGTCCCCCGCGGCAGCCGCATCGCCGTCGTGCCGTTGGCATAGAACGTCGCGAAGCCACTGATCTTGTACCGCGGCGGCTTGAGGGCGGACCCACTGTGAGCCCCCGGCACGGCGACGGATGGTCGGGTCGGGACGACCCGCTTCGGCTCCTTGCCGGGCTCCGTCAGGAGGGTCGTCGAATCGATCGGGCCGGCGCCACGATGGGCGGCGTCGAGCGGCTCGACCGCGAGATCGGTCGACGCGAACGCCGGGACCTGGACCGACTGGAACGCTGACGGGTCGAGCACAGAGGCGGGCGTTGGCCCGGCAGATCCGGCGATACCCGGCAACGCACCCAGGGCGAGGGCGGCGGTGAGCGCCGCGCCTGCAACCATACGGGAGGGTCGCACTTGCACCGAACAATACAAGATCGTCGGCTATCGCGCTGGAACGATGAGGGCGGCGTTGCCACCTCGGGCCGATGGCGTCGCGGTGCTCCGCCGCGGACCTCGGTGAGCCCAGAGGCGGCGCCGTGCCATCCTCGCCGGCGAGACGAACGTCAGTGGCGGGCTCTCTCGCCTTCGCGACGCACGAGGCCGCGGCTCGAGGACCGCGACGGGTCAGCGGATGACGATGACCGGCCCCGTGACGGTCCCGACGGTCCCGACCCCTTCGTCGGTCCAGGCGAGCAACAGGATCTTGCCGGCCGTCGAGCCCTCGCCGGACGGTTCCGCCCAGACGAGCTGGCCCTTCGAGATCGAATACCCGGCGATCGCCGGTTTGCCGTCGAGGAGCGGTGCCTTCAGGTCGATCTTGCCGTCGAACGAGTCGACCGAGTAGAGGCTCAGGCGGCCGACAGCCGGGTTCTGCGCGTTAGCGATCCAGACCGCGAGGTGGGTCCCGGTGCTGTCCCAGCGCGCGTCCCAGTCATCGATCCGACCGGCCTCGATCGTGGTCTCGTGACGGGCCGCACCCTGGTCGCCCACGAGGGACGTCGGCAGCGCGCCATCGGTCGGCGCGCTGGTGCCGGTGCTCCAGTCGCCGAGGACCAGCCGGCCGGCGTCGGGTGCGAAACCCGGCGTCGTGGTTGCCCGGACGGTTCCCGCCCAGTAGACGGCGAGACGGCCGGACGGATCGACCGCCGGGCGCCAGGCCTGGCCGGTCTGCGGCAGGGAGGTGACGGTCGTCGTGGCGGGATCGAGCAGGTAGGAGGCCGGCACCAGGTCGGTCCGTAGCGCCGTGCTTCCGCCTTTCGTGATCGCGAAGATCGTGCTGCCGACCATGATCTCGCCCGACCAGGACCCGAAGACGGAGCGGTGATCGCCCGTGACCCGGTTGGCCATCGGCTCGCCGACCTTCCAGACGTAGATGTCCGGACCGAACGTGCCGTTGACGGGACGGGCGGTGAAGGCGAACCAGTCGCCGCTCGGCGAGTAGGCCGCGGACTGGCCGACGAGGTCGACATCGTGGGCGATCTCGATCGCACCGCTCGGGGAAGGGGTCACCACGACCGACGGAGACGGCGAGACGCTGGCGGTCGGGGTCGCGCTCGGCGACGGACTTCCCGGGCCGACGGCTGGCGTCACCGTCGGAGTGGCGGTCGGGCCCGTCGTCGGCGGTGCCGATGCCGGGGTCGCCGACGCGGGCGTCGGCGTCGCGCTCGGGACCGGCGTCGAATCGGGGGGCTCGCTGCCGAGCGGGACCACGGAAATGGTGCCGCTGCTCGCGGAGGAGGGATCGTTGATCACGATCAGGCGCTTGTCATCGCGCGAGCCGAAGACAGTCGACGCGTTCGGGTCGAGCTTGACCGGGCGATCGACTGTGGCGTTGGTGTCGTCGCACGGCCCGGGCGATGTCGTCGGGCAGACCTTGTCGACGTTCTTGGTCTTGTACGAGAAGGAGCCGCCCGATTCGCGGGAGAGATAGGCGATCTTCTGGGTGACCGGAATCAAGGTCGGACTCGCGCCGGTGGCGTCGGCGGTGAACGTGGACGGCCCCGCGCCATCGGCGATCAGGGCCGACGACCTCGCGCCGTCGCCACCGAAGGGCCACTGGGAGGAGGTCAGCAGTCCGACAGCGACGACGGCGACGAGAGCCGCCGCGAGAAGAGCAGAAGGTGCGAGCGCGCGGCGGCCGAGCCGAACGGCCGTCCGGCCACGGTTGTCGCGGAACCTGGATTCGGATTCGATCGCAGCCGCCGTGCGCGCCCAGAGGTCCCTCGGCGGGGACGGAATCCGGTCGCGCAGAGCCCGAAGCTCGAGCCGCTGGGCGGTGTACGCGTCGGCGCTGGACCGACAGTCCGGACACGTCTCGAGATGAAGCTCGAGCCAGCCCGCCTCGGTCGGATCGAGCGGTGAGTCCAGACGATCCGACAGGTCGGCGCGAGCCCGGACGTGGCTCGAGGGCCAATCGTCGGGGCGGCGGGCGCGTCCGCGAACGACATTCATCGGGCTGTGCCCGAATGGCGGTCAGTGCCGGCTGCCGACGCCGCATCGGCCTCGGCTTCGGCGTCGGCCTGGCGTTCCACGGCGAGGGCCTGACGAAGGCTCTCTCGCGCTCGGGTCAGCAGCGCCCGGGCGGCGACGTGGCTGACTCCCAGAGCGGCGGCGAGCTCGAGACCGGTCAGGTCGTGGATCTCGGCGAGCAACAGGGCGGCCCGCTGGCGTTCGGGGATCTTCGCGAGGGCCCGCTGGAGATCGCCCGAGAGGTGGGCGTCCATGACCAGGCGCTCGGTCGAGGGTGCGGCGCCGTGGCTCTCGCCGGTCCATGGCAGGAAGCGGACGATCTTCTGGCGGCGGATGTGGTCGAGGGCCACGCGATGGGCGATCTGGTACAGCCAGGCCCGGGCGTTCTCCGGCTTCTCGAGAACGTTGTAGTTGCGGTAGGCCTTGATGAAGGCGTCCTGGGTGAGATCGGCGGCAAGCTCCGGGTCGCGAAGCATGCGGATCAGGTAGGCGTAGATCTCGCCGTGATGCGCCGCGAACAGGTCCTCGACGAACCCGGCGGCGGCATCGTGCTCCCAGGCGCCGCTCATGGCCGCTCGCCCACCGAATCCCCGGCTGACGCCGATCCGGGTGTCGAGCGCGCCGACCATGCAGCCTCCGAGTCCAGTGATGACGGGATCGGTGCGAGCGGCGATCGCCGTGCGCTCCGTGGCCCAGAGACGAGGTGGCTCATCGATGTGTGACGCCGTCCGCCCCTCGGCGTTACATCCATCAGCCCGAGGCCCCCGCACCCGTCGACCCACGCCGCGTCCGGACCAGCAGCTCCTCGACCGCGTCCTCGGGTGACACCGGGTTGACCGGAAGGCCGGTCCCGAGCTCGAGGCCGGCGATCTCTCGCAGGCGAGGGTGGATCTCCCAGTGCCAGTGATAGGTCGCGTCGACCTGCTCGCGCAGCGGCGAGGTGTGCAGGACGAGGTTGTACGGTGGGCCGTCGAGCGTGACCGACAGCGACCCGAGAACCTGGCGCAGCGCCTCGCCGGTCGCGGCGATGTCGCCGTCCGAAGCACGGCCGAAATCGGCGTCGTGGCGGCGCGGGACGACCCACACCTCGAACGGTGAGCGCGACGCGAACGGTGCGAAGGCGACGGTGTCGTTGTCCTGCCAGATGAGGCGCTCCGGACGGTTCGACTCGTCGCGGACGAGCCGGCACCACGGGCATTCGCCCTCGCGGATCACGAAACGGGCGGACCCGCCGAGCTCCTCGGCGATCCGGTGCGGGATCTGCGGCAGGTCGTACAGGTCGAGGCACAGATGGTTGGTCCGTGCGCCGGCCTGGCCGCCCCAGTTCTGGACCACCTGGAGATGATCGGTGAGGGCGGTCCGCCGCGCGTCGATCAGGGCCGTCCGGGCGGCTGTGAGGAGGGCGACGATCGTCCCGCTCCCGACGGCGTGGAGCGGCCGGTGCTCACCGGGCGGAGCAACGATCGTCCGCCAGCTGCCGCTCGCCCGGGCGTCCTGGAGCGAGACCTGGGCGACGCTGCCGTCGAGCTCACGCGCCTGCTCGTCGGTTCCGACGAGGTGGAACGCGAAGTCCTTGAGGGTCCGGATCCGCACCCCGTCACCCGCCGGCAGACGGCAGTTCTGGCAGTCGCCACCGTCGTCGATCGGGTCGGCGGCGCGGGCGAAGCGGTCACGATGGAAGGCTCGGTCGACGACGGTCGCGACCCACCACCCGGTGATCGCGTCCTTCCGGAGCTCGAAGAGACCGGCGGCCACCTCAGCCGACCGTTGCGAGTGCGCCCGATGGATCGGACGCGGACGACGAACCCTCGGCGCCGGCGGATCCGAAGCCGTCGAGCACGACCCCGATCTGTCCGGCGAACGCCCGTGCGAACACGACGGCGGCCTCCGCAACCGCGGACGTCGAGGGCCGCTCTCGCGGTCGACCGGCCTCGGCCGCGATCGAGGTCGAGACCACGCCGGGCATCCCGCAGGGATCGATCAGGTCGAAATCGTCGAGATCGGGGTCGACGTTCAAGGCGATCCCGTGGTAGCTCACGCCGCGCTCGACACGGAGCCCCAGCGCTCCGATCTTGCGCCGCGCCGGGCCGCCAGGATCGATCCAGCACCCCGGATGGCCGTCCCGTCGAGCGGTGTCGACGCCGAACGCGGCGCAGGTCGAGATCATCGCCGCCTCGAGGGCCCGGACCAGGGGCCGGAGCAGCAGTCCGCGTCGTGACAGAGCGATGATCGGGTAGGCCACCAGCTGGCCCGGGCCGTGATATGTCACCTCGCCGCCGCGCTCGACCCGGAGGAGCTCGATCCCGCGCGCCGCCAGCTCGGTCGGGGTCGCACGGACGTGGGATTCGTCGGCCTGGCGTCCGAGCGTGAGGACGGCCGCATGTTCGACGAGGAGGAGCCGGTCACCGATCGCTCCGCGGGCTCGAGCGGCCGCGAGCTCTTTCTGGAGCGCCCAGACGGAGCGGTAGTCTGCACGACCGAGCCAGACCGCCTCGAGCGGGCCTGTCTCGGGGCGATCGATCGGGCGGAAGTCGTCGCGGCGGGCTGTCGAGTCCACCGCCGCACGATAGCAGGGGAAGGCCCGCGGGCCGTTCGTCGACGCGATCCGCTCCCTGCGTTGCGTCAGATGGGTGGCGCGACGTTGTTCGTTCGATCGTTGATGCGGGTGACCTCGATCATCAGGACGACCCGGGTCGGCGTGCCGTCGAGGTCCCACGTCCCGTCGATGGCCAGGCTCACGAGGTCGCCACCCCGCGTCGCGAGCCACGCGTCGACCGAACCGTTCGTCAGGCCGGCCGCGGCGGCGGCCGCATCACCCGAGTCGGTGTGGTAGTGGATGGTCCGCTGACCGTTCCTGCTTGCCGGGCCGATCCTGCGGAGCGCGGCCGACAGGCCATCGAAGCCGCCGACGAGATCGATCGGTGAGAGCGTCGTGAACGCCGCATCGAAATCGGCAGCGCCGCCTGGGCTCTTGACCCACGGACCGGTCCCCTCCTTCAACCACGCCCGATCGCCGATCACGACCGCCCGCAGACGGCCGGCCGCGAAGCCGTCGACGCCGGCCATGCTGAATTCCGCCGCGGGCTCGCTGCCCTGGATCAGGGTCGACGTCATCGTCACGGCGCCACCGGCCGGTGTCGCCGGGACCAGGCCGCGACTCACGATGGAGACGCGGTACGAGTCGAGGTCGGCGAGGGCGTTCGCGGAATCGAGCAGATCGGGGCCGGTGCCGGACGGATCCGGACGCAGCGTCGGACTCTCGTCGAGTTCGGTCGGCGTCGGCGATGGCGTCGGCTCGGGGGTGGCGATCAGCCGTGATGGGCGTGGAGTCGTCGTTGCGATCATCAGGTCGCAGCCGGCCAGCGTCGTTGCGAGGGCCGCTGCGACCAGGGTCGCCACGAAGGGGATGCGACGGACGAACGAGGAACGTGGACGCATCGATGCCCCGGTGGGGAGCGAGGGAACGGTGAACGGGAGCATAGCAAGGCTGTGCCGGCGACCGGCTCCGGCGGTCGTTGGATGACCGACAGATGCGAAAGGGCCGTTCACGACGGCAAATCATCTCGTACCATCGCCGGACTCGCCGGGTCGAACCGTCACTTGCCGGGGACGAAGGAGTTCGCGTGGGCACTGTTCCGAGCCACCGCGCGCACGCGCCACGGTCTCGCATCTCGTTCCGCCTTGCCGGGCTGGCAACGCTCGTCGGTTTCGTCGTCCTCGCCGCAGCATGCGGCGGTGGGCCGTCTCGCTCGTCGGCTCCGAGCGCGGATCCGACCAAGGACAAGCTTGCCCAGGTCCTGGCGCGGGGGACCCTGGTCCTCTCGACCGACCTCGACTACGCCCCACAGTCCTTCGCGGTCAAGGGCGCAACCCGGGCCGCCTCGTCCAAGTGCGGCCCGAACCAGCTGACGGCGCCGGAGGTCTCCGGCTACGACGCCGAGACCGGGAAGCTGGTCGCGGCCGCCATGGGCGTCGAACCCTGCTTCGTCGATGTGCCGTTCGACCAGGTCATCGCCGGCAACTGGGGGGACCGCTGGGATGTCGCGTGGGGATCCGGCGCCCTGACGACCTCCCGGATGAAGGCCCTCTACGTGACGCAGCCCTATTACTCGACGCCCGCGAACTACTTCGTCCTCGCCTCCTCGAAGTACCAGGCGCCCGCCGACCTGGCCGGCAAGCAGATCGGCGCCTGCGCGGGGTGTACGCATGAGCTCTACCTCCGCAAGACCCTGTCGCTGCCCGGCGTGACCCTGACACTGGACGTGACCGACCCGAAGATCGTCACGTTCGCGAGCGAGGTGCCCGGCCTCGACGCACTCGCCGCCGGCAAGATCGACGCGTTCCTGTGCAGCCAGCCTGTCGGGGCCGGCGCAATCGCCGACGGCAAGCCCGTCCGAATGCTCGAGAAGACCGCGTTCTTCACTCAGAAGACGGGCTACGTCGATCGCGGCCTGACGCTGGTGCCCGGGCCCTTCCTCGACCGGGTCAATGCGGCGATCCGCGACCTGCACGCCCAGGGCAAGCTCAAGGCCTTGTCGCTCGACGCCTTCAAGACCGACTACGCGACCTCGGCCGCGGCATTCGACCTCGCTTCCGTCGGCCAGAAGATCCCGTAGGGGAGCGGCATCCCGTCCATGGCCGATCGCATCAGCCGACCCTGGCGGCGAAGCCTCCGGTCGCGGCTTGTCGCCTACTTCGTCGTCCTGTCGGCGATCACGATCCTCGTCGTCGGCGGCGTCGTGTACATCCGGGCCACCGACGACCTGACCCATGCGGTCTACGACCGTCTCGACTCCGTCGCAGCGAACAAGGCCGACTCGCTCGATCGCTGGGTTGACGAGCAGACGCGGAACGTCGTGTACGTCGGGTCGATCCCGGGATTCGGCGACGACGCGCGGGCCTACCTCGACCCGGCGGGCGCGGCCGCAACCCGGTCCGCGGCCGATGCCCGGCTTCGGCAGGATCTCCTGACCATCGTCCGCGGCACGACCGACGCCGAGGAGATCTTCATTCTCGACCTCGGGGGGACGATCCGCCTGTCGACCCTCGCCGAGCACGAAGGCTCGACGCAGGCAAACGAGGCGTTCTATGTCGACGGCTCCTCGCATACGACGGTCCAGAACGTCTACACCTCGACCCTGACGAGTCGCCCGACGATCACCGTCGCGACGCCCCTGTTCGATCAGAACGGAGGTGGCCAGCGAGTGGCCGTCCTGGCGGCGAACCTCAGCCTCGCCAGGGTCGACCGGATCATCCTCGAGCGAACGGGGCTCGGCGACTCGGGCCGGACCTATCTCGTCGGAACCGACCATCGTCTGATCCAGGGGGCCAATGCGCAGGGCGCCCAGGGCATCGTCGACTCGGAGGGGATCCGGAATGTGCTGGAGCCCCGGAGCGGTCAGGGTCTCTACGCCGACGACCGCGGGACGCCCGTCGTCGGCGTCTATCGCTGGCTGGGAAACCGCGGCGCCGGCCTCCTTGCCGAGATCAGCCAGGACGAGGCCCTCGGATCGGCGCGCCAGCTCGCCCTGACGATCGGCCTCGTCGGTCTCGTCTCGACGCTCCTGCTGGCAGCCGGGATCTGGGTCGTCGCCCGGCGGGTCACACGCCCGATCCTGTCGCTCGCCGCGACCGCCAGCCGGGTCGCCGGTGGCGACCTCGACGCGGTGTCCGGGATCCGCTCCGACGACGAGGTCGGGGCGCTCGCGACCGCGTTCGACGGGATGACCGCCGAGCTCCGCGAGAACGTCGCGACTCTCGAGCGGCGCGTGGCCGAGCGGACGGCCGAGCTGACCCGGCAACGCCTCTACTACGCGTCCCTGGTCGAGGTCAGCCCGGTCGCCGTCGTCACGATGGACCTCGAGGAGCGGGTCTCGGCCTGGAACCCGGCGGCGACGACGCTCTTCGGCTACGTGCCCGACGAGGCGATCGGGAAACGGATCGACGAGCTGATCCTGCGCTCCGACGAGCTCCGAGCCGAGGGCCAGGACCTCGCCCGCGAGGCGCTTGACGGGCGCGTCCAGAGGATCGGCCATCGGATGCGCAAGGACGGCTCGCTCGTCGACGTCGAGATCCTGATGGTGCCGCTCGTCGTCGACGACGAGCGCCTCGGGTTCTATGCGATCTACCACGACATCAGCGAGCTCCAGGCGGCCCGCCGCGAAGCCGACGATGCGAACCAGGCGAAGAGCTCGTTCCTCGCGGCGATGAGCCATGAGATCCGGACCCCGATGAACGCCGTCATCGGGATGAGCGGGCTCCTGATGGACACCCCGCTCGATGCCGAGCAGCGCGACTATGCGGACACGATCCGGACCTCCGGGGAGGCGCTCCTGACGATCATCAACGACATCCTCGACTTCTCGAAGATCGAGGCCGGCCGGATCGAGCTCGACGCGGCACCGTTCGGGTTGGCCGGCACGATCGAGGGCGCGCTCGATGTCATGGGCCCGATCGCCGCGAAGAAGGGCGTCGAACTCGTCTACGCCGTCGATCCCGACCTGCCGGCGACCGTCATCGGCGACTCGGGTCGGCTCCGCCAGATCGTCCTGAACCTGCTGTCGAACGCGATCAAGTTCACCGAGCAGGGCGAGGTCGTCCTGAGCGTGAACGGCGGGCGCGACCCGGCGGCCGAGGTCACCGCGGCGGCCGGCGCGGAGCCATCCGATCCGACCCGGTCGACGTGGGAGCTCCGGCTCGACGTCCACGACACCGGGATCGGGATCCCGCCGGACCGGATCGGGCGGCTGTTCCAATCGTTCAGCCAGGCGGATGCGTCGATCTCGCGGCGGTTCGGCGGAACGGGCCTCGGGCTCGCGATCAGCCGGCGACTGGCCGAGCTGATGGGCGGGTCCCTGTCGGCCGAGAGCACGGGCATCGCCGGCGAGGGCAGCACCTTCCACATGGTCATCCACCTGTCGGAGGCGGGCGAGCCGTCAGCCGGAGCGACGGCCGGGTCGCCCGATGCCGAGGCGACCGCGGGGGCCCGCGCCGGGATCGTCGGCCGTCGTGTCCTCGTTGTCGACGACAACGCCACGAACCTCCGGATCCTCGTCGCCCAGCTCGAACGCCTCGGTCTGGACGTGACCGCGACGACCCATTCCCGCGAGGCATTGGACCTGGCAACCGTTGCACCCGCCGACTTCGCGGCCGTCCTCTCCGACTACCGGATGCCGGATCTGGATGGCGCCGGGCTCGCCGCCGCCATCCACGCCGCGGCGATGCCGAGCCCGCCGCCGGTCGTGATCCTGTCGTCGGCCGGCCAGCGCGAACGCGACGCGCCCGGGGTGGCTGCGTTCCTGTCGAAGCCGGTCAAGCCCGGTCCGCTCCGTGATGCCGTCGTCGCAGTGCTGACCGGACATGCTGTCCAGGAGGCGGTGCGACCCGAGCGGTCCGCCACGGACCCGGAACTCGGCGTCCGGCATCCACTGCGGATCCTCCTTGCCGAAGACAACGCGGTGAACCAGAAGCTGGCCCTCCGGCTCCTCGAGCGGATGGGCTACACGGCGGATGTCGCGGTCAACGGCCTCGAGGCGATCGAGGCCCTCGAACGCGCTCCGTACGACGTCGTGCTCATGGATGTCCAGATGCCGGAGCTCGACGGCCTCGAGGCGTCCCGCCGGATTCGATCGCGATGGCCGGACGGGAACCTCCGGATCGTGGCGATGACGGCGAACGCCATGGAAGGCGATCGCGACGCGTGCATTGCGGCTGGGATGGACGATTACGTCTCCAAGCCGATCCGGCCGGACGAGCTGGCGGCGGCCCTCGCGGCCGCGGGCCCACCCGAGCACGGGTCCCCCGACGCCCGCCGCGCAGCGGCCGCGCGCTCGATCGCAGAGACGGATGCCGCGGCCACCGCCTGACCGAACGACTCCCCTCGGGCGCCGACCAGCGCGCCCCCACAGCAGTCACGATCGCCGTCGCGTCAGCATCGACGCCGTCGATGATTCCTGACCGCCGCGTCGTCTGCCACGGGACCCGATGTGGTGGAGCCCGGCAACGAGCCTGCGAAGGACCGGTCGCGCGCACGCGCGGGACGTCGGATCGCCGACAACCGGGCATCCGCGCGACACAACATCCCCGCTCCGACGTCCTCCGGTCATGCACCCCGATCGTGGTGCCACCAGAGGAGCGGCCATGACCCTCGGTGTCCGAAGCCATCGCCAGCCTCGACCCTCGCCGTGGTCCGGTCCCGCGGTGTTTCAGACGTCAGCCGTGGCAACCGCCATGACCCGGCGAACGCCCACAG
>DATAIW010000236.1:0-4468 GCA_036262455.1 Candidatus Limnocylindrales bacterium
CCGCGCCGGAACGGCGACGATGCCTTTCGCTGTCATGCTGCGTCGAGAGACCATGGGGATCGCCCTCGACGAGGTGACCCCTGACCGTCACCTGCGGCGTCGCGGTCGAGCCGACCCCGATCGGGCTGTTCGCAGTCACGCTGTCGGTCCACTGGGATGCCGAGCCAGGGTATGCCGCGGGCACCTATCGGGAGGTCATCGACCTCGACGGCCAGGGCGCGCTCGGCGCCGAGCGGACGCTGACCGACAGCTCCTTCCCCGCGACTCGTCCCGCGGTCACGCCCGGTCCGGCGACGACGCCGATCGCCCTCGAGCCGGGCAGCCTGGTCGAGGTCCTCTACCCGGGGGTGACGTTCTACCGGGAGGCGAACCGCAACGACGGGCTGTCCGACCTGCCGCACGGCGCGCGGCTGTGGATCGTCGGCGGGCCGACGATCGTCGACGGTGAGCAGTGGTATCGCGTCCAATGGCAGCCGACCCCGACGTACGACGGGATCCCGGGGTGGATGCCCGCAACCCTCGACGGCCATCCCGTGGTCGCCCCCGCGGCCCCACGCTGCCCGTCCGGGGAGATCGACGCCGTCGGCCTCGTCGGCCTGATCCCGGCGGAGCGCCTCGCCTGCCTTGGTGGCCGGGACCTGACGCTCGGGCCGGTGACCCTCGCGCTGCGGTCGAACGGGACGGCACAGGCGACCGGATCACCGTCATGGCTGGCCGAATCGGCGACGATCGCGATGTACGGGCCGGACGGTCCGGACGGCGTCGACGGCCCACTGCTCGTCCGTCCGGGGCCTGTCCTCGGACCCTGCCGTACGGATCGTGGCTCGAGGTCAGCGGGCACTTCGACGACCCGGCGGCGGCCGGATGCGTCCGCGGCTGGACCCCGGACGAGGCCGACTCGATCTCGCCGGAGACCGCCGCCGAGCAGGTCTTCAGCTGTCGCGAGCAGTTCGTGATCACCGCCGTCCGGCCGGTCGCCGCGCCCTGAGGACTCGCTCGTCCGACCTCGATCAGCCGGGGCTGCGCATGAACGCCTCGCGGTCGGCCCGGGCGCGGAGCGTCCACGACCCGGGCCGCCCCGTCCCGATCGGCTCGCCGGCGAACCGGGTCACGGGCAGGATCCCCGCGACGGAGCTCGAGAGGAAGGCCTCGTCGGCCTCGGCGAGGTCGCGGGTGGTGAGCCAGGTCTCGACCGGTCGGAGGCCGGCCGAGGCACCCCAGCGGAGGATCCAGTCGCGGGTCGTGCCGGGCAGGATCGCGCAGGCGAGCGACGGCGTCGCCAGCTCCGGTGCGTCGCCCTCGCCCGTGGCGTGAGCGCCGCTCGCGCCGCCGCGAACGAGGAACAGGTTGGCCGACGTCGCCTCCGAGAGGTAGCCGTCGATCGTGAGGAACAGGGCGTCATCGGCGCCGGCCGTCCGTGCCTCGATCCGGGCGAAGACGTAGTCGGCACGGGACGTCGTCTTCATCGCCGCGAGCGGGTTCTCGGGGTCCCGGCGGACCGAGCTCGGGACGAGGTGGAGGCCGTCCGAGAGATGCGCGGCCGGCGTCGGCGGGACCGGCCACGCCTGGACCACGATCGTCGGCGCCGGATGCTCGTCGGGCGGAAGCAGGCCGCGCCCGAAGAACGCCCCACGCGACACGGTGATCCGGATACTGGCGTCGCCGTCGGGTCCGCCCAGCCGCTCGACGGCGAGGAGGTCGGCGATCGCGACCGCGAGCCGGCGCTCGAGGTGGTCGGGCAGGACGATGGCCAGACCGACGGCCGAGCGATGCAGGCGAGCGACATGCTCGGGAAGCTCGGTCGGCCGGCCGGCGCGGGCGCGGAGCGTCTCGAAGATCGCGTCGCCCAGCTGGAACCCGCGATCGAACGCGGTCAGGACCGGCGTCGCGGCCGACACGATCCGCCCGTCGACCCAGACGTGGCCGGGCGTCGCGGGACGGGCCGGAGCCCCATCGCCGCTCATTCGCTGCCGACCTCGCGCCCGCCGATCGCCGCCAGCGGCCCGCGCGCCTTGGCTACGGTCTCGTCCCACTCGGCGGCGGGATCGCTCTGCCAGGTGATCCCGCCCCCGACGTGGAGCGACAGGCGCGACCCGTCGGCGACGAGGGTCCGGATGAGGATCGAGGTCGCCATCGATCCGTCCGGCCCGATCCAGCCGAGGGCGCCGGTGTACGGCCCGCGCCGAGTCGGCTCGAGCTCGCGCAGGATCTCCATCGCCCGGATCTTGGGGGCGCCGGTGATCGAGCCGCCGGGGAACGAGGCGCGCAGCAGGTCGAACGGGTCGCGGCCCGGCGCGAGACGGCCGGTCACGGTCGAGACGAGATGCTGGACGGTGGCCGTCCGCTCGAGCCGGCAGAGACGCGGCACCCGGACCGTGCCCGGGATGCAGACGCGGCCGAGGTCGTTCCGGAGGACGTCGACGATCATCACGTTCTCTGCCCGGTCCTTGCCCGAGGCGAGCAGCTCCCGGGCAAGGGCACGGTCCTCGGCGCGGGTCCGGCCGCGCGGTCGGGTGCCCTTGATCGGGTCGGTCGAGACGGTTCCGCGCGGCGAGATCGCGAGGAACGGCTCGGGCGACGCCGAGAGGATCGCCCGGGGCCGAGCCGGAGCACGACCGAGCAAGGAGCCGTGGCCCGGCGCGCCACGGCCGAGGTCCAGGTATGCCGAGAACAGTGACGGATCACCCGTTCGCAGACGCCGGTACAGCGGCCACGGGTCGCCGTCGAACGGTGCGCTCAGCCGGCGGGTGAGGTTGGCCTGGTAGATGTCACCGCCGGCGATCCGGGCGCGGACGGCCTCGACTCCCGCCTCGTATGCCGCCCGGTCGAGCGATGAGATGAAGGTGATCCCATCCGCCGCCCTGTCGTCGGCCGGCGAGAGGGCGGCCGCCCGGACGAGCCGGCCGGGCCGGATCCGGTCGTGGACGCCGGCGAGTCGCCGCTTCAGGCGATCGACATCGCCATCGAGGGCCCGCCCGGCCAGCCATGCGCCGCCCGTCCGGCGATCCCAGGCGATCGTCCAGTCATGGAGCGCGAGCCGGAGCAGCGGCAGGTCCTGGTCGTCGGCCGCCGGCGATGGCAGGCGTTCGAGCGCGTCCGCCAGCTCATAGGCGAGGAATCCGACCAGGCCGCCGAGGAACGGCGGCGCATCCGGCCCACCCTGGTGTCGTGCCGGCGCGCTCGGAGCGAGACGGGCGAGGAGGCGACGCGCGACCGCGAACGGGTCGCCACCGGCCGCCGGCTCGGTCAGGACCGCAACCGGGTCGGCCGTCAGGAACGTCCAGCGGGCATTGCGTCCCGGCCTGGCGCTCTCGAGGAGGGCCAGGCCCGGGAGGTCGCGGAATGCCTCGGCGACATCGATCGGTCGCGCGCCGGCGATCTCCGCGAGCGGCTCGAGCCGCACGGACGGGGCCGGCGCGACGGAACGGTCGCCCACCAAGTGGATCACCCGGCGATGATAGGGACCGCGAGCCGAAGCGGCTCCAGACGGTCCGATCGACGAGCGGCGGACGGGAATACCGAGGCAACCCGCCGGTCGCCGGCCGGCGCAGCGCAGACGCGGGAGGCAACCGGGTGCGAGCGAGAGACCTCGGGATCGTCATCGGTCGCGGCCGGCCGGGCCCGGCCAACGCGATCACCGATGTCGCCGGCGTGCGCGTCGGGCATGCCACGATCGTCCGCGGTGACGGGCCGCTCGTCGTCGGCGAGGGTCCCGTCCGGACCGGCGTCACGATGATCGTCCCCCACGACGGCGACCCCTGGACCGAGCCGGTCTACGCCGGCAGCCACACCCTCAACGGCAATGGTGAGCTGACCGGGCTCGAATGGATCCGCGAGGCCGGCCACCTGACCGGCCCGATCGGGATCACGAACACCCACTCGGTCGGGGTGGTCCGCGACGCGATCATCCGCAACGCCGTCCGGATCCTGCCGTTCGGGACGCCGTACTGGGCGCTTCCGGTCGTCGGCGAGACGTGGGACGGGCTGCTCAACGACATCGACGGGTTCCACGTGACGGCCGATCACGTCGACGAGGCCCTGGCCGCCGCCCGCGGCGGACCGGTCGACGAGGGCGCGGTCGGCGGCGGAACCGGGATGGTCTGCCACGAGTTCAAGGGCGGCATCGGGACGGCTTCCCGGGTTGTCGGCGCGGATTGGGGCGGGTTCACCGTCGGCGTCCTCGTCCAGGCCAACTACGGCCGGCGCGATTGGCTCCGGGTCGACGGCGTGCCCGTCGGCGAGGCGATTCCGATCGAGGAGATCGCGAGCCCCTATACCGGGACCGAGGACGACGACCAGAAACCGGGCCCGCCACCGGGTTCCGGCTCGATCATCGTCATCGTCGCCACCGATGCTCCGCTCCTGCCGCACCAATGCGAACGGCTGGCCCAGCGGGCTGGCCTCGGGGTCGCCCGGATGGGCGGAACCGGTGCCCATTCGAGCGGCGACCTGTTCCTCTGCTTCGCAA
>DATAIW010000237.1:0-3057 GCA_036262455.1 Candidatus Limnocylindrales bacterium
GAAGACGCTCCCGAACGGCGCCGCGAACCCCGCCTATGACGACGTCGACCTGAACGCTGCGGCCGACGGCCGCGTCGCCCAGCGATCCGCGTTCATCCGGACGGCCTACCAGGAGTCCGACGAGGTCCTGACCCTGGCCCGATCGCTGATCGGCAAGGATCCGACGACCTTCGTCTCCTCCGACCACGGTTTCGCGCCGCAGTTCCTCGCGATCGACGCGAGCCTGCCTCTCGTCCAGCTGGGCCTCCTGTCGCGGCCGCAGACCTCCAACTGCCGACCCGCCACGGGCGAGACCATCGGCAAGGCGAAGGCCTGCTGGGCCGGTGGCACCGTCCAGATCTATCTCAACCTGGCCGGCCGCGATCCGGCCGGCGGCGGCCTGACCCAGGTGGCCGCGGGCGACGTCAACGCGACCGTCGCCGCGATCAAGGCCAAGTACCAGGGCCTGTCCGATCCCAACGACTGGACCCACGACTCGATCGCCGAGAACTGGAAGATGATCGATCGGGTCTATACGAAGGCCGAGGCCCGCTACATCCCGAACGGTCCCAACGGAAGTACGGCCGACATGTCGAGCCCGACCCGGACCGGCGACGTCGTCGCCTTCGCGTACCCGCCGTACCAGTTCGACGCCGAGACGCCGGGCACGCTGGTTGCCGCATCGAAGTTCTTCGGTCAGCACGGCTACGTCCCCGACGTCCAGGTCCTGTCGGCCAACGTGAACATGCGGGCGACCTTCCTGGCCGGCGGCCAGAGCATCGCCAAGGGTCAGGTCTCCGCTCGCACGATCGACCTCGCCCCGACCCTGTCGTACATGCTCGGGATCCCCGAGCCGCAGATGAGCGAAGGTCGCGTCCTGACCGGCGCGATCAAGGGCGGTCCGGCGATCAAGCCGATCTCGATCGTCGGCCTCAGCGACTTCCACGGCCAGCTCGACCAGAGCACGCTCGCCTTCGACGGGATCAACGCGACGGTCGGTGGAGCCGCCAACCTCGCGACGATGTTCGACGAGGAGTTCGCGAACCTGCCCGGCCCGGGCCTGCTCCTGGCAGCTGGTGACAACGTCGGGGCATCGCCGCCGAACTCGGCGCTCCTCCAGGACATGCCGGCGATCGACGCCGAGAACGCCTGGGGCCTCGACGCGACGTCCTATGGCAATCACGAGTTCGACTACGGGGTCGCTCGGCTGAAGGCCCAGCAGGCGCGTGCCCACTTCCCGTTCCTCGCCACCAACATCGTCGAGACCGCGACGGGCAAGGCGCCCGACTGGGTGACCCCGTCGAAGGTCTTCACCGTCAACGGCATCAAGGTCGGTGTGATCGGCGCCGAGCTCCAGAACACGCCGGAGCTCGTGGCCGCCGGCAACACCGCCGGGCTGTCTTTCCTGCCCGAGGCGGCGCGGATCAAAGCCGAGTCGCAGCGTCTGAAGGCCCGTGGCGTCATCGTCCAGGTCGTCGTGATCCACCAGGGCACGAACGTCGGCCTGAACCCGATCGGCAACGCCGCCGGCGTGACCTGGCAGGGCCCGATCCTCGCCATCGCGGATGCCCTCCAGGACACGACCGTCGACGCGATGATCGTCGGCCACACCCACCGGATCTCCAACCTGATGCAGGGCCACATCCTGGTCACGGAAGGATTCAATGCGGGCGCGAGCTACTCGGTCCTGCAGCTGATGGTCACCGGCGGTGATGTCACGTGGGCCGGCGGCGCGACCCGCGTCGCCAAGAACATCGGCGTGGCCGCTCGCGCGGACGTCAAGGCGATCGTCGACGACGCCAACGCCCAGACGGCGGTCCTCCGCAACCAGGTCATCGGGACCCAGCTCACCGACATCACGCGGGCACCCGACCGACTCCACGAGTCGGAGATGGGCAACATGGTCGCGGACTCCATGCGCCTGCGCTATCCCGGCATCGACGCCGCGTACATCAACTCGGGTGGCCTGCGAGCCAACCTCGTCGTGACCCCGCCATCCGCCGGCGAGCTGGCGGGCCAGATCACCTGGGGCGAGATGTTCAGCGTGCTGCCGTTCGGCAACCGCTCGATCATCGAGACCCTCACCGGCGCCCAGCTCCAGACGGCGTTCCTGAACGGCTTCACCCCGTTCTGCGATGCGCTGTTCGCCGGCGGCACCGGCCGCTTCCCGCAGATCTCCGGCCTGAAGGTCCAGTTCCACTGCAGCGGCACGACACCGGTCGTGGACGGCATGTGGAAGGCACCGAACGGCCCGAGCGGAACGCTGACGGAGATCGGTCCGACGGACACACTCCGGATCGTCACCCTCGACTTCATGTACACCGGCGGCGATGGCTACACCGTCCTCGCCGGCGGCACGAACGTCGCCTCGCCGGGCGACGACATGCTCCAGGTCGCGATCGACTACGTCACCGCCCACTCGCCCGTCGACCCGCAAGTCGAAGGACGGATCGTCGGCCCGTAACCACCCTCGACCCGCACTGAACGCGAGAGCCGGCCCGGCGGGCCGGCTCTCGCGATTCCCGGCGCGACTTCCGCGGCTCATGGCCCATTCGGATCCCGATGGCCTACCCGGGCGGCATCCCCGGCCCGGTGCCTGTCGGCACCGGATGTTGAGGCCGGGTGAAGTTGGGAATGGTTACGTCGACATGCGACTGGTACCGTCAGCGCGTCCCGTATGGGACCGTACTTTTCGCCGGTCGTATGGCCGGAAGTCATGATCCGATGGCGATCGCCATCACCGAGCGCGCACCGGGCTGGAGTCAAGGGGTCGACTCGTCCGGGCAGGGGAGTCATATCGATGTTCGGTTCGCTGACCGCTTCACGGCGGGGTTTTCGTGTCCATCGTGTTCTCATCGCCCTGCAGGTCGTCCTCCTGCTCTTCGCGATGGTCGCGCCCGTGGGCACGATCGCAGCGGAGCCGTCGGCGCCACCGACCGAGAGCCCGGCGCCGTCGACCGACCCGTCGGCCGATCCCACGGCGACACCCTCGGCGGATCCGTCAGCCGATCCCTCGCCCGCGGCCACGCCCGACCCGACCGCCACGCCGGATCCGACCGCCGATCCCACGGCGACCCC
>DATAIW010000238.1:0-4893 GCA_036262455.1 Candidatus Limnocylindrales bacterium
CCGACGCCGAGGGAATCCTCGGGCCGATGCGCTCCGGAGAGCGCGCTCGGACCTCGGAGGGTGGATCGCCAGATCAGGCGCCGCGGACTGCTTCGACGATCCGGGTGAACGTGCCGGCGTCGCGGACCGCGACATCGGCGAGGGTCTTCCGGTCGAGCTCGATCTCGGCCTTCTTCAAGCCGGCCACGAACGCGCCGTAGGTCATCCCGTTGAGACGGGCCGCCGCATTGATCCGCACGATCCACAGTTCGCGCATCTGGCGCTTCCGCTGCTTGCGGTCGCGGGTGGCGTAGGCGAGGGCGTGGAGGTTGGCCTCGCGCGAGGCCTTGATCAGGCGCGACTTCGCGCCCATCCGGCCCTCGGCCGCGTTGAGGAGGCGCTTGTGGCGCTTGTGGCTGGTGACGCCGCGCTTGACTCGTGCCATGAGGTCGATCCGCTCCTAGAGGTACGGCAGCAGGCGTCGGACCTGCTTCGCGTGGACGCCGACCATGACGGCCTTGCCGGCATAGCGTCGGGTTCGGCGGGACGACTTGATCTCGAGGTGGTGGCCGCTCCAGGCCTTCACCCGGACGAACTTGCCGCTGCCGGTCACGCCGATCCGCTTCGCGGCTGCCTTGTGGCTCTTGATCTTTGGCACCGTGGCCTCACTCTCCTGTGGCTGCCGGTGCCTGCGGCCCCGACGGGTCGGACGTTCTTGCGGCGGCCGCGGGGGCCGCATCGATTGCCGTCTTCTTCGGTGCGACGGCCGCCGCCACGGCGGCCACCGGCGCCGGTTCGACCGGAGCCTCCTGCACGGCGGCTGCGGCCGGTGCCGGCGCGGCCGGCTGCGGTTTGTCGGCCGTGATCGCGGCGGACTCCGGCTCGTCCGGCGCCGGAGCGGCCGGAGCCACGCCGTCGGTCGGACGGGTCCTGGTCGGCGCCTCGTGCTCCTTGGGCTTGTGGACCGACGCGACCGTGAGGTGCATCGACTTGCCTTCGAGCAACGGAGTGCGTTCCGCGACGCCGTGTTCCTTGATCCGGTCCGTGAACTTCGCGAGCATGTTCCGACCGAGCTCCGGGTGGGTCAGCTCCCGGCCGCGGAAGCGGACGGTCACCTTGATCCGGTCGCCATCTTCGAGAAACTCGATCGCCCGATGGACCTTTGTGTCGAAGTCGCCTGTGCCGATCTTCGGCGAGAGGCGGACTTCCTTGAAGGTCACCGAGCGCTGCCGGCGCTTGTTCTCCTTCTCGCGCTTGGTCAGCTCGTACTTGTACTGACCGAAGTCGAGGAACTTCACGACCGGCGGGGCCGCCATCGGGGCGACTTCGACGAGGTCCAACCCTCGCTCCTGCGCCATGGCGAGAGCCTGGGGCGTGGGCATCACGCCCAGCTGTGCTCCCTCTTCATCGACGACGCGGACCTGTGGGATCCGGATCATCTGGTTGACGCGCAGGTCTCGTGCTATTGCTGACCCCTTCAAACGAACGTGTTCCCGATGGTTCGACCGGCAGGCGAACGCACAGCGCCCGGGGCGCCAGTCGAGCCGGAACGATAGCACAGGCCCCGAATCCGGGGCAATCGGTCAGGGCCCCGTGGCGGCGGCCGACTGTGCCGCGCCCGTCCCGTCGTTTCGCTCATTCGACAGCCAGGTTCGCCCAATCCACCCGCCGCCCGGCTGCCGTGCTGTCACAGCGATCATGCGCCGGCCTGGCTGTCGTCTGAGCGCGATTTCGGCCTCCGAACCCGCTCCCTGGCGACGGTCGCCTTCCTTGTGCTGCCATGGCTGGCATTTGCGAGAAACAGCAGCCCGGCGAGCGGCCGATCAGGCCTCTTCAGCCAGCGCCGAGTCACCGTCCCTCGTTCGGGTAGTGCCGCGTCGTACGTTGCAGCCAACCGGGCCACGCGTCGCCGCGCGGTCGCCGTCGCGCCGATGACGAGCAGCCGGCTGACATGGCGCACGTCCCATCCGCGGCCCTGGATCACGTCGCGCGCGAGTCGCGCTTTGCGATCCAACCCGTGAAGCGTCGCCTGGGAGTCAGCGATGACCGACTTGATCTCGACGATGAGCAGGGCGCCGAACAGTGGACGGAAGGCGAGAATGTCGATCGACCCGCGCTCGCCCCAGATCGAGAACGAAACCTCGACCTCGACGACCCAACCAAGCCCTCGAAGGAGCAGCACGAACGCATCGACCAGTGCGGCATGCGCCTCGTCCACCAGCCGATCGAGTCGCTCGCCTCGCCATCGAAGGTAGAGGTCGACGTCCGCCCCGAGCGCAGCCGCCGCCCTGACGAGCGACCCGACCGTCACGCCGTCCAGCTCGCCCCGGTCGATCGCCGCGACCAACGAACGCGAGACGCCGGCGCGCGCCGAGACGTCCTCCTGGCGTCGTTCCTGACGGATCCGAAGCGCCCGGAAGTGCCGTCCAAATCGGAGAGCGTCCACGATCCCATCGTGACGCCGGCCGCTTCACGCCCGCTTACGTGACCGAGCGGCTGCGCGACTCCTCGGCCAGCCGGTCGGCGAGGGCATCCCAGCCGAGGGTCTCCTGGGGCTCGCCCTTCTCGGCGCCGCGCCGGCGGAGCGTACCCTCGCGGGCCCCGATCTCGCGGTCGCCGAGGACGACCATGTACGGGATCTTCTGCTCCTGGGCGATCCGGATCTTGTTCTGCATCCGGCTGTCGGAGCCGTCGACGTCGACCCGCAGGCCGCGCGACCGGAGGACCACGGCGAGCTCCTCGGCCGCCTCGATGTGGCGGTCCGCGATCGGGATCACGACGGCCTGCACCGGTGCGAGCCAGAACGGAAACGCGCCGGCGAAATGCTCGACGAGGATCCCGATGAAGCGCTCGAGCGAGCCGTAGATCGCCCGGTGGATCGCGATCGGTCGCTGGGGCTGGCCGTGCTCGTCGATGTAGTGGAGATCGAACCGTTCCGGGAGCATCGTGAGGTCGGCCTGGATCGTCGCCATCTGCCACTCGCGGCCGAGGGCATCGTCGATGTAGATGTCGATCTTGGGCGCGTAGAACGTCCCGTCCCTGGGCTTGACCTTGTAGTCGCCACCGGCCTTGTCGAGGGCGGCCTTCACGAGCGCCTCGGCCCGCTCCCAGAGCGCGGGGTCACCGATCGCCTTGTCCGGCTTCGTCGCGAACGCGAACCGCGGGGTCAAGCCGACCCACGAGTACGCCTCGTGGACCTCGCCGAGCATCGCCTCGATCTCGTCGGCCAGCTGGTCCGGTCGGACGTAGACGTGGGCGTCGTCCTGGATGAACTGGCGGACGCGGGTCAGCCCCGACAGCGTGCCCGACCGCTCGTTGCGGTGGAGCCTGCCGTATTCGTTGAGGCGCAGGGGCAGGTCGCGGTATGAGCGGACCTTCGACTTGTAGATGAAGGTCGACTCGGGGCAGTTCATCGGCTTGAGGGCGAAGTCGTGGTCCTCCGACGTGAGCCGGAACATGTTCGCGTCGTAGAGGTCCCAGTGGCCCGACTGCTGCCAGAGCTTCTTGTCGACGAGGATCGGCGTGCTGATCTCCTGGTAGCCGCGCTTCGACTGGAGCTCGCGCATCGCCCCCTCGAGGGTGCGCCAGATCATCTGACCCTTCGGGTGCCAGAAGGCCGAACCGGGACTGACGTCATGGAAGCTGAAGAGGTCGAGGGCGACGCCGAGCCGGCGATGGTCGCGCTTCTTCGCCTCGGCCCGCCGCCAGAGGTAGGCGTCGAGGTCTTCCTGGCTCTGCCAGACCGTCCCGTAGATCCGCTGCAGGGCGGGCCGCTTCTCGTCCCCGCGCCAATACGCGCCGGAGATCGCGAGGAGCTTGAATGGGCCGATCCTGGCGGTGCTCGCGACGTGCGGCCCCTTGCACAGATCCTCGAACGGGCCGTGCTGGTACAGGGTCGTCTCGGGCATCGGTGTGCCGTCCGACCTGGCCTTTGCCGCGAGGTCGTCGAGGATCTCGACCTTGAACGGCTGGTTGCGCTCGGCGAAGAGGGCCCTCCCCTCGTCGGGCGGCAGCTCCCGGCGGACGAAGGGATGGTCGGCGGCGACCGAGGCGGCCATCCGCTCCTCGATCGCAGCCAGGTCGGCCGGCGTAAGCGGGCGGTCGAGCTTGAAGTCGTAATAGAAACCGTCGACGATCGCCGGACCGATGCCGAGCTGGGTGCCCCGGAACAGGTCGAGGACGGCCTCGGCCATGACGTGGGCCGTGGAGTGGCGCATGGCGTCGAGGTCACTGTGGGCGCCGGCGTCGAGGAGCTCGTCGGCCGAGCCGCGCTCGGGCGCGTCGAACAGGGCTTCCTCGAGCTCAGTGCTGTCGGCCTCGTCGGTCGCAACCGCGGTCGGGTCGGGGGCGGCGTCCTTCGCCTTGGCCTTGGAGTCAACCTTCGCGTCTGTCATGGCTCGTCCCTCCGGGAACAACAAAACCTCTCGCCTGATCGACAGGACGAGAGGTTCACTCCCGCGGTCCCACCCGCCTTCGCGTCGGTCGAGCCAGTTTCCCGGTTCGCCGTCCGCGCTCTTGTCGCCGCGCTAACGGGCGGATCCCGGACCGGTTCGCCGGTCGCTCACGGGTGGTGCCCGGTTCGTCGGTCGCCACCGGGCTCGCAGCTCGTCCCGGCTCTCTGGAGGCGACGGCGATGGGTCTGTCCCGATCGTCGCGTTCGTTGATGTGGTGGGCGACACTGGACTCGAACCAGTGACCTCTTGCATGTCAAGCAAGTGCTCTAACCAGCTGAGCTAGCCGCCCGGGCGGCTCCGGCGTCGGACCCTGGCTGGGGGCCGGCCGACGGAACCTCACCATCATGCTTCGGTCGTCTCGTCGCTCGGCCCCAGTTGAATGCGAGGCGTTCCAGTCCTCACCCGGGGCTCCGCCGCGGGACGGCGAGGCGCGATGGCTGCGGCGCATTGTAGCCGAGGC
>DATAIW010000239.1:0-2365 GCA_036262455.1 Candidatus Limnocylindrales bacterium
CGCCTGTCGCGAGCATCGGGTCGAGGATCAGGCAGAGGTCGACCGACGCCGAGTCCGGCAGCTTGTTGTAGTACTCGACCGGCTGGAGCGTCCGCTCGTCGCGGAACAGCCCGAGGTGCCAGACTTCGGCGGTCGGCATGAGCTCGAGCATCGCGTCGACCATCCCGAGCCCGGCCCGCAGGATCGGGACGAGGCCGATCCGGTCGGCGAGCTCCGCGCCCTCCATCTCCTCGATCGGCGTCCGGACGGTCACCGGCCGGACCTTGACGTCGGCGAGGGCCTCGTACCCGAGCAGCCACGACAGCTCGCGCACGACCTCGCGGAACTTCTTGGGCTCCGTCTTCTCGTCGCGCAGGATCGCGAGCTTGTGGAGGATGGCGGGATGGCTCGAGACATGGAGCGTGGGCGGGGTCAAGACGGGCCTCCCGGCAGTGGGCGTGCCGCCGCGGCGACGACGGGATCGACGGTCCCCGAAATCGTAGCAAGGCCGACGGGACCGGGGCGGCTCATCGAACGCGCTTCCGACCGCTTCGGCGGGATCGCGACGCCGGCGAGCCTTCAACCGTGTACCGTCCGTCGCGGCTGGTTCGATCCGGATGGCTTTCTCGAGTGCCCGCGAGATGTCGTTCGTGGTCGATCCGGCCATTTGGTCGCCCGGACGGACGCGGATCGATGGTCGCGACGCGACCGCGGCGCGCTATCCTCCCGGGATCGTGACGACCATCGACGGCCCGGTAGGCTCGACCGCCCGCACCACCGCAGCGACGCGCGGCGCCGAGCGTGCCCCCCGGTCTGCCCGAGCCGCGCCCGCCCGGCCGACCCGCCGAACGGCCCCGATCCTGGTCCGCCAGATGCGCGGCGGCGTCGAGGAGAGCGTGCACCGCGGCGATGTCGTCGAGGTCGACGTCGAGGGCGCCCTGATCCGCGGGCTCGGCGACCCGGACCGCGTGGCGAACCTGCGCAGCTGCGTCAAGCCGTTCGGGGTCGTCGCCCTGATCGAGGCCGGCGGGATCGAGGCGTTCGACCTCGAGCCAGCCGAGATTGCGCTCATGGCCAGCTCGCATTCGGGCGAGGACCTCCACGTCAGGACTCTCCAGGCGATGTACCGGAGAGCCGGCGTCAGCCAGGGGCTGATCGCGACCGGTTCGGAGGGCATGCCGCTCGACGCCCTGACCGCCGCCCGCCTCGCCCGCGACGGCGAGAAGGCCAGCCCGGTCCGTCACATGTGCTCGGGCCAGCACTCGGTGTTCCTGCTCCTGTCGCGTCTCAAGGGTTGGGACCCCGAGCGCTATTGGCTCGATGACCACCCGGCCCAGGTCGCGTATCGGGCGGTGGTCGCCCGGGCGTTCCGGACGACGCCCGGTCGGCTCCGGACCGCGATCGATGGTTGCGGCGTCGCCACCTATGCCTTCCCGCTGCGCGAGATCGCCAGGGCCTACGCGCTCCTGGCCGACCCGTCAGCGGTCACGACTGCCGACACACGGTCTTCCCTCGCGCCCGCCCTGACCCGTGTTCGCGACGCGATGCTCGCCCATCCCGAGATGATCGGCGGGACCCGCGACCGGCTCGACACCTCGCTGATGAAGGCCGCGCCCGGTCGCGTCGTCAGCAAGGGCGGGATGGAAGCGCTGCGCGGCCTTGCGATCCTCGGTGGGGCCCGGCCTGGTGCCGGTGGTGCCGGCCGCGGCAACGAGACGACTGCCGCAGCGAGCGGCATCGCGCTCAAGATCGAGGACGGCGACGGGCACGAGCGCGGAACCTGGGCGGCCACGGTCGAGGTTCTCGCCCAGGCAGGTGTGCTCGACGGTCAGGCCCTCCGGATGCTCGCCCGCTATCACCGGCCGGCCGATCTCGATCCACACGGCCGGACCGGGGCCGAGGCGATCCCGGACTTCGAGCTGGCTCCGCTCGGCGAGTTGCTCTAGCCACGAGCGGATCGATGGGGGCCGGAGGCCTGCCGCCGGGCGGGAGTCCGGTCCCACTCAGCCCTCGACGCATTCACGCGGCTCAAGCATGCTTCGGCCGATGGCACCGAACGCGGACCCGTGGCGGACCCTGGGACTGGCGCCTGGCGCGACCCAGGACGAGATCCGGCGCGCGTATCGGCGGCTTGCCAAGGTCCATCATCCCGACGCAGCCGGGGACGCCGAGCTGCCGCGCTTTCTCGCGATCCAGGCGGCGTATGAGCAGCTCGCCGGGCCGGGGCGCGTCCGACGGGTCGGCGCTCGGCCGCCCGGCCGCCCGACGGATCCGGGCCCGGCGACCGATCCGCGGGAACCGTGGCGGGCGGACCCGAACCGGGCGCGGGCCTCGGGCCGGGCCGACGGCCGACGGACCCCCGGCGCGCGCCCGACGGGTCCAGGAG
>DATAIW010000240.1:0-3936 GCA_036262455.1 Candidatus Limnocylindrales bacterium
GGGCCTCATCGGGTGGCCGAAGACGTCGGGCAGCCGCGGCATCCACGTCAACGTCCGGATCGAGCGCCGGTGGACCTTCCCCGAGGTTCGGCGGGCCGCGTTGGCGCTGGCGCGCGACGTCGAGCGCCGCGTGCCGGATCTTGCGACAAGCCGCTGGTGGAAGGAGGAGCGCCACGGGGTCTTCATCGACTACAACCAGAACGCCAAGGACCGGACCGTCGCGAGCTCCTACTCCGTGCGGCCGCGGCCCGACGCCAGGGTGTCGACTCCGCTCACCTGGGACGAGGTCCCGGACGTGGATCCCGCGGCCTTCACCGTTCGGACCGTCCCCGGGCGGTTCGCACGCCTGGGCGACCCGCACGCCGCGATCGACGAGCACGCCGGGAGCCTTGACGCCCTCCTCGAGCTGTCCGCGCGCCACGAGGCGCAGGGCCTGGGCGACGCACCGTGGCCGCCGAACTACGCGAAGACGCTCGACGAGCCACCCCGCGTCGCGCCCTCGAAACGGCGGATGCCATCGAAGCCACTGATCGAGATCGGGCGCGCCGCGACCCAGGCGGAGGCGATGGCCGGCCTCGCACGCTGGAAGGAGCGCCACCCGGACGTCTGGCCGCACCTCGCACCGGCGGACATGCTCGTGGACGCCATGCGCGGCCGATCCACCACGTGGACGCGGATCCGCCTGAACCTGGAGCACGTCCCGCCCGACCAGCGGCCGGCCCAGGAGGCCCTCGATCCCGACTACGACCCATGGGCGGGGGTGGACTGGCCGGATCGCGCCGGCCAACCAGAGCGGGCACCGCGCAAGAAGCCGTCCGCCGGCGACTGACGGCATCCAGGGACCCTACAACACGGAAATCCATCGGTGGAGCCGGTCGACGTCGTCGTTCAGGCCGGCGACGTAACCGTCCAGGGACATCGTCAGGTCGACCATGACGGTCGTCCCCGGACGCCTCCCGGGTCGTCGTCACTCGTCTCGATGGCGAGCCGGCGGAGGGCGGTCGCCAGCCAGGCCTCGTATGCGTCCGCCGTCCATCCGTGGACGTCGACCAACTCTGCATACAATTCCGGCAGGGTCAGCGCATCGATGATGGCCGTGGGCCGCCCAGCGTCGCGGAGCGCGGCCTCATGCTGGACCAACGATTGGGCCAGCTCAGCGATCCCACGCCGACGGGCCGCCAGCACCCTGTCGACTTCGTCGCGGATCATCGGGTCGGCGGAGGCCGCATCGGCGTGGATGGCCACAAGGTCGTGGCCGGTCTCCCAGCGAAGTCGGATCGAGCGCGCGAACAACTCGAGCGCCCGCGACGGGCTCGTCTCAGCGACCGCAGCGCCGAACGCCGCGTCGGCGGCCGGATCGTTGACCAGGCCCTCGCGGAGCGCCCGAAGGATGCCGGCCTTCGAACCGAAAACAGCGTAGACGGTCTGGACGGCGACGCCGGCCGCGATCGCGATCTGGCTCAACGTCGTCGCGGCGTATCCCCGGGTCGCGAACAGCGTGCGGGCAGCTCCCGTGATCCGCCGGCGGGTGACCGCCGCCCGTTCGGCCCTGAGGCTTCCGGTCGGGCTCTTGACGTCGTTCACGTCGGTAGAGTATAACTCCATGTCAATAGAGTATTACTCTATTGAGCGCCTGCACCGGAAGGAACACTGCCATGTCTATCGAGACGAACATCGCTGCGACCCGCCGCCTGATCCAAGACGGGTTCACGGGCGGCGACCTCGCTGTCTGCGACGCGCTGGTCGCTCCGGACTGCCTCGAGCACCAGCGCGGGCTCAAGCCCGGGATCGAGGGTACAAAGGACACGATCCGGACCCTCCATTCGTGGTTCAGCGACTTCGAATTGACGATCGTCGACCTCGTCGCCAGCGACGACACCGTCTGGATCCGCAACCGGGCGACCGGCGTGAACACCGGTAGCGTCCTCGGCCGGCCGGCGACGGGCCGGCCATTCGACATCACGGTCATCGATGTCATACGGTTCGCTGACGACAAGATGGTCGAGCACTGGGGGGTCCCGGATCAGCTCGGATTGCTGATCCAGCTTGGGCTGTTCGGGCGGCCGGAGCCTGCCGCGGTCGCCTGACTCGGTCGGCCGGGACCGGGGCGTCGGGCCGCCTGGCTCCGCGGGTCGTCCACTCGAACCGGCGCGGGACCCGCTCCCAGGTCTCCCGATGCGGGCGTCAATCGCGCCGCCTTGGAGGTCGACGACGACGATTCCGTCCCAGCCGAGCGCTCCCGGGAGCAGGTCGGTCACGACCGCCTTCTAGAGCGATGCCGAATGGTCGGCCAGTCATATCGGAGGGGCCTGCCGCGCGGTTGGCCCAACCCTCCTTCGATCCAGTGATCCCGACTGCGACCCGCAGCCAGGCGGGCAAGGGCGACGGCGCGGGTCAGGAACGACCGATCCCGGGTGGCTCGCATCACGACCTGGTGACGCGCCCGCCGACCAGGTTGTTCCGCCCCGCGGCTCGAGCCGGCGGGACCTGCGGCCAGAGACCGCGACTCCGACCGTGGGGTCTTCGGGGCGGCTCTCATTGCGGCAGCGCCCCCTGCAGTCCCGCGACGACGGATGAACCTTTCGGAACGCCCCAATCGTCAGATGGGGCGGACGCGGCGCGGGCCCAACTGCGCAGCAGCTCGGGAGACCTCGTGGAGACCATCGGGGCTCGCGGAGAGGCGGACGTCTTCGTCGGCCTGGTCGAACGCCACCTCGATCCCGCCTACCGGCTCGCCCGGGCGATCCTGCTCGCCGACCAGGAGGCCGAGGACGCCGTCCAGGACGCGTGCCTCGCCGCCTGGCGCGAGCGACGCTCGCTGCGCGACCACGCCCGCTTCGACGCCTGGTTCGACCGTATCCTCATCAACCGCTGCCGGGATCGCCTCCGCGTGCGGCAGCGCCAGCGGGTTCGAGCCATCGCGCTCGAGGGCCAGACGCAGTGGCGCCACACGATGGATGTGGGCGCCGCCGACTCGGAGCTCGACAGCGCCGTCGACGACCTCGACCCCGACCACCGGATCGTCGTGCTCCTGCGCTTCTGGCAGGACCTGCGGCTGGAGGATATTGCCGAACGGCTGGACATCCCGCTGGGGACCGTGAAGTCGCGCCTGCACTACGCGCTGCGCGCGATCCGAAGCCGCCTGGAGGCCACCGATGGACGAGCGTGAGTTCGAGGCGCGCCTGGGCGCGCGCCTCCACCGCCGGTTCGACCCGGCGGAGCCGACCGAGGCACTCGGCGGACGAGTCCTCGACGCCATGCGCGCCGAGCCCGGTCCCACCCGGACCCTGCGGTCGATCGGGCCGCTCGCGGCGGCCGCGGTCATCGTCGTCGCCGTCGTCGCCGTCGCCCTGCAGTACGGTATCCCGGGACCGGTCGCGACGCCGTCCCCCGTGCCCTCGCTGTCACCCGCCACCGCCGTCCCGGGCACGACGATCGTCTACCAGGTCCAGCCGGCCGATGGGATGATGCCCGGCGCCGCGGGCCTGAAGGCCGCCCTCCAGGTCCTGGAGAAGCGGCTCTCGGCGACGGGCGCCGTCGGGTCCAGCGTGCAGGTGCGGGGCACCGACGAGATCGTCGTCGACCTCCCGGGGATCCAGGATGCGACTGACTTCCGGAAGTTGCTCGGGCAGACTGGCAACCTGAGGTTCGTGCCGCTCCCACCGGAGACGTATGGGTCGCAGTCTTCGCCGGGACCGCAGGAGGCGGTGGTGGGCAAGCCGCTGCCCGTCGACGAGGTGCCACTCTTCGGCGGCGAGTCGATCTCGCAGGCGTATCCGACGACGGGCTCCGCGAACCCGACGGGCTCCGCGGACGTTCCTGCCCTCGGCTTCCGGCTCGACTCCAAGGCCGCGACGATGTTCGCCGACTACACGAGCAAGAGCATCGGCCAGTTCTTCGCGATCGTCCTTGACGGCGTCGTGATCACCGCCCCGA
>DATAIW010000241.1:0-2708 GCA_036262455.1 Candidatus Limnocylindrales bacterium
CACCAGGGCCGACGGCCAGCCGGACGACATGCGGCACGACGAGCCCGACGAAGCCGATCAGCCCGCTGACCGCGACCGCAGCGGCGGTCACGAGGGACGCGAGCGCGAGCAGGATCGCCCGCTCCTTGCGGACGTCGATCCCGAGATGGAGCGCGGCATCTTCTCCGAGCAGGAGGCCGTCGAGCGACCGCGCGCGCAGGAGGATCAGGCCCGAGCCGACCGCGACGAGGGGCAGTGTCACCCCGAGCTGCGACCAGCCCGCGGTGTCGAAGCCGCCGAGGAGATAGGCGAAGATCTGGCGGAGGGCGGCACCCGAGAGGTACATCGCCATCGCCAGGCCGGCGGCCAGGAGGGACCCCACCGCATATCCCGTCAACAAGAGGCTCGTCAGCGGCGAGAGCCCGTTGATCCGCGACAACCGGTAGACAGTGAAGACCGCGGCCAGCGCGCCGACGAACGCGAGGGCGTGGATCAACCCGAACCCGAGGATCGTCGCCCGGAAGGGAATGACGACCGCGATCGCGGCTCCGAGCGCGGCTCCGCTCGCGGTGCCCAGCACGTAGGGATCGGCGAGGGGGTTGCGGAGAAGACCCTGGAACGTGGTCCCGGCGACGGCCAGCCCCGCCCCGACGGTCATGGCGGTCAGCACCCGTGGCAGCCGCAGGTCCCAGACGATCGTCTCGGTCGCGGGCGACCACGTCCCGCCGACATCGAGCCCAAGGAGCCGATGGACAAGGATCCCGAGCGTTTCGCCGGGCGCGATCGCCACGGTCCCGAGGCCAACCCCGAGGACGAGGGCGACGGCCAGCGCGACGAAACCGCCGAGCGCGAGGGCGGCCACCCGGCCCCGAGCCCAGGCGAAGGGGCGGGCGCGCGACGCGGCCGGGCGCGCCGCCAGCCGGTCGTCGGTCGCGGTGGCCCTCATCGCCGGTCCTCGGCGGATCGCGCGGTCATCGACTCGTCCGTCCTCCCCTCATGTCGCGGGCGAGGCCGACGCGGCGGAGGCAGATGCCGCCGGAGCCGGCGGTGCCGGGACGGCCGCGTCCGGGTGGATGGCGAGGGCCAGGGCGCGCAGGCCGTTGACGAGGCGCGGCCCGGGCCGGCTGATCAGGACGTCGTCGACGGCCACGATGGCGCCGGCCTTGACCGCGCTCATCCCGGCCCAGCCGTTGCGCGCCTTGACCGTCGCCGCGGTCGTTCCGTACGCGGCATCGCCGAGCAGGATGAGCTCCGGATCGGCAGTCACGAGCTTCTCGAGCGGGATCTCGAAGTTCGTCGTGCTGCCGGTCGTGATCGGCTCGCCGCCGGCGAGAGTGATCATCTCGGCGAGGAACGAGCTGTCGGCCGCGGTGTAGATCTTCTGCGACGCGTCGAGCTCGTAGAAGACGCGCGGCTTCGGGAAGTCCGCCGTCGCCGCCTGGACCTGGTCGAAGGCGGCCTGCATCGAGGCGGTCAGGTCGCGCGCCTCGGCCGATCGGCCGACCACATCACCGGTCAACTCGACGTCCTTGAGCACGCCGGCGATGTCCGGGGCGTAGACGACGAGGACGGGCACGCCGAGCTTGCGGAGCTGGGCGATCTTGGGCGGCGGGTTGAAGCTGTTGCCGCCCGCGATCACGACTTCGGCGCCAAGGGCGACGATCTTCTCGACGTCGACCTCGCCGAACTTCGCGACGACGGGGATCGCGTTCGCGCCCGGCGGATACGGCGTGATGTCCTCGACCTTGCCGACGATCCGGTCGCCCACGCCGAGCGCGAAGAGGGTCTCGGTCGTCGCCGGGGTCAGCGAGACGATCTTCTTCGGCTCGGCCTTCAGCTCGACGGCCGTGCCCTCGTCGTCGGTCAGCGTCATCGGGAAGGCGAGGGCAAGCGAGGGCACCGGATACGCGCTGGCCGGCGCCGTGGCGGTCGCGGGCGGGAGCAGCGCGCCGGTCGCATCGGGCGGAGTCGACGGCCGCGCCGTGGCGGCGCCGCCGCACGCGGCAACGAGGACGGCCAGGACCGCGAGAAGGACGAAGGGGAGGCGAGGGCCGCGGCGGCCGGTGGGGCGGTGGCTGGACGAGCGGAAGGCGGGCACGTCGGGAGCTCCAGGTCGAAGGAAGGAGCGGGGGCCGGACACGGCGAACCCCTCGCTTCGGACAGGAAGGAGGGGTTGATTCAGCCGGACGTGCGCATCGTTGCCTGCACCTTTCTCTCGAAGGTAGAGCATCGACCGCGGGCCCGGCGACCGGACTTCCACCTCGCCATCCGACGGGTGGTCACCGTAGCGGGACTGTGCCGGATTCTCACCGGCTTCGCGACCCCGCGGCAAATCGAGGTAGCCCGAGGATGCTACCACGGCGGTGGACGGGCTCGCGATGAGCGCCGACGGGACGCGCCTGGCGGTCGTTCGGCGCGGCGAGACGAGCACGACGATCGACATCCACGTCCGCCGCGACGACGCGTGGGCGAGCGTCCGGACGGTGATCTTGCCCGGCGTCGACTCGGCGTCGGTTGCCTGGCTCGACTGACCAGGTCCGGGCAACGAGAAGGGCGTCGACTCGCGGTCGACGCCCTCGTCGGGTGAAGCGCCGGCGCGACCGGCGCGCGCTCAGGCCGGGACGGCAGCCTGGGCTGAGAAGATCGATTCCTGCGCGGATTCAGGCAGCATCACGCCGACGATCTTCTGGAGTGTCAGGACGTGGACGCACGTTTGCCAACTGTCGAAG
>DATAIW010000242.1:0-3497 GCA_036262455.1 Candidatus Limnocylindrales bacterium
CTCGTACATCAGCCCGGCGGCGCCGGACAGGATGAAGATCGCAAGCACGAGGCGGGGATGGCGCACGGTTCCTCCAGAGGGGCCGGGGTCGCGAGGCAGTGTCCCATGCCGCAGCCGATCCGTCCCGGGGCGAACGGGACGATTGGGTGGGCCTCGATCGGCCGGAGGCATCGGCTAGGCTGCACCCCGTGAACGACGGAGCGCCCGACCCACCTGCCACGGTCCGTCTTGGCCGCTGGCAGGTCGACCGCCGCCTCCTCGTCTTCATCGGCCTGGCCGTCCTCGCCCGGCTCGCGTTCTGGCTGATCACCGACCGCGTCTGGGAGGACGCGCTGATCACGGTGACCCACGCTCGCAACGCGGTCGCCGGGGTCGGGCTGACCCATCACCCGGGCGAGCCCGTGACCCACGGCTTCACGTCGGCCGTGTCGGTCCTGATCCCGCTCGCCGGCGAAATCGTCGTCAAGGGCAGCGGGATCTTCGTGCTGCGGGTCGCGTCGATCCTGGCGGCGATCGCGACGATCGTGTTCGCCGACCGGATCTGCCGCCGGCTGGGTCTCGGGCGCTGGCCGACTGCGATGGCCCTCCTCTACCTCGCGTTCGACCAGAACCAGATCTTCTACGGGATGGCCGGGATGGAGACCCAGGTCGCGGTCGCGGTCCTGCTGTGGAGCGTCGACGCGGTGATGGCCGGGACGGTGCTGCGGACCGGGCTGAGCTTCGGCCTAGCCGTCCTGACCCGCCCGGACTTCCTCCTCTGGAACGCCGCGGCGACCCTCGATCTCGGCGCGCGCGATTGGCGGAGAGCCGCCCGGATCGTCGTCATCGGCGCCCTCGTCCTCGCCCCCTGGATCCTCTTCACGACGCTCTACTACGGCTCACCGCTCCCCAACACGATCCTCGCCAAGTCGGCCCATTTCGTGTCGCCGCTCCCCGCCCACCTCGACCCTGCGTCGCTCGTCGGCTGGCTCCAGACCGCCCTCACCGACCACGTCAGCGCCTTGAGCCGGACGTTCGCGCCGTTCTACGAGGACACGTTGGTTTCGGCGGCCCCGCTGCCGCTCGACCTGGCGTACTTTGTGTCGATCCTCGTCTGGCTGCTCGCGATCCTCGGCGCGATCCGGACCTGGCGCATCCCCGGCTGGCGCGCGGCGGTCCTGTTCGCGGCGGCGTTCACCCTCTATCGCGTCGCCCTGCTGCCGGGCGCCTACTTCGACTGGTACGTCCCGCCGCACACGGCGATCCTCATCATCCTCGCGGGCGCCGGGGTCCACTCGCTGCGACCGACCCCCCGGTTCGACCCCCGCCCGATCCTCGCCGTCGCCGTCGCCGTCGCCTTCGCGATCCACACCCCGTTCTCGCTCGGGATGGAGCGGAAGCTCCAGGCCGATATCGAGGTCACCGTCCGGACCCGCGTCGGCCAGGAGCTGGCCGGGCTGATCAGGCCCGGCGAGACGCTCGCGACCGAGTCGGCCGGCTACTACGAGTACTACTCGAACGCGACGATGCTCGACTACCCGGGGCTCACCTCGGTCCGGGCGCGCCAGGCGATGCAGAGCCTGCCGCCCGACCACAAGACGATCATCGACTTCCTCGACGTGGTCCAGGCCGACTGGATGGCCCTCCGGACGGCGGAGTGGCAGGGGCTCCAGCAGGACTACCCGGCGACCGCCGCCCGCTACGACGTCGTCGACCAGGTCGAGAGCCCGCCCGGCTCGATCGCGTTCGACGCCGACGGCCGGCCCAGGATCGAGTTCGCCGGCTATGCCAAGGACGCTTCGAGTTGGCAGATCGTCATCCTGCATCGGGTCCGTTGATCGTGGCGTCGGCCGGCGCGCTACACGCCAGGCTCAGCGCCAGACACACCCCCGCTGGCCTTTCGAATAGCCGAATGAATCGAGATTCGCGGTATTCGGCTATTCGCAACGCGTGGGCGGATGGCAACGGCTGCCGCACACGAACGGCGCGCCGGACGGGCGAGCCGCGGCCGGGCAGGCCTCAGTGGAGGTTGTAGGCCCAGTAGACGCCGCCGAGGCCGACGAGCACGCCGAGCCCGATCAGGATCCGCCAGCCCGTCCCGATCGCCGAGCCCTCGAGGGCCACCGAGTCGCGGGCCTCCTCGTCGCGGACGGCTGCCAGCGCGCACAGCGCCCAGACGAGCGGGATCGAGTCGAGCGCGTAGCGGTAGCCGTACTGGAGCCAGCCGCCGCCGTAGTAGAGCAGCGTCGGGATCAGCACGATCAGGGCCGCCAGGGCCAACCACCAGGTCAGCGACTCGCGCCACCGGGCCCGCACGGCATACAGGAGCCCCGGTGACGTGATGAAGATCGACATCCCGAGCCCGTCCGGCTGGAAGAACGGGAACTCGTCGATCCGGCGCGGCACCCTCAGGAACAGGTAGTTGATGTTCATCTGGAGGTGGGCGGTCGAGAAGAGACCGAGCTTGCGCTGCTGCTCGAGCCAGTCCGGCAGCAGGGCGAGCCCGTAGCCGGACTCGAGCGGTGACCCGAACCGGGCGGCGTTGTACCAGAAGAAGAACGCGAGCATCGGCAGGAACCCGAGGGCGAGCTCGAACCACGTCCGCCACGGCCAGCGCCGCGGCTCCCAGATCCGGTCGCCGGCCAGGAGCAGGGCGTAGAACGGGATCGCGAACGCGAGTGGGGCGCGGGTCATGAAGGCCGCCCCGGCCAGCAGGCCGATCAGCCACGCCCGGCGCGACCCCCACAGCTCGATCAGGCAGGCGAGGGTCAGGATCGTCGCGATCAGGTGGCCGGTGTGCCAGACGCCGCCGCGGGTCGTCACCCACCAGATCTGGGTCGAGAAGCCGAGCAGGACGACGAGGAAGAACCGGTCGACCAGCGAGCGCACGCCGGCCCGCCCCGCGAACCACCAGGCCAGCCCGACGGTCGAGGCGGCCAGCGCGGCGTTGATCCCGGTCTCCCACTGGTCGGCGACGACCGGCCCGAAGATCGCCACGATCGGCATGAGGGCGACCGCCGGAAACGGCGCGAACGGGACGAAGATGTGGCCGTCTCGGACGATGACGTCCTGGAAACCGAGCCGCGTGTCGAGCCAGACCCGGCCGTGGAGGAACGCGTCGGCGAGGTAGAAGAAGTCGCCGCGGGTCGCGTCGAACAACCGGTTCGACAGCCAGTAGATCGTCATCGCCAGGATCGCGACGCCGACCCCGACCTGGGCGGGCCGGTCGAAGCGGGTCAGGAACGATGAGCGCGTCGTGACGGGCGCGAGCGATCCGGTGGTGGCCGTCATGGGCCGCCAGTGTGCCACCTGCACCTGCTTCGATGAGCGATCGGCAGCGCGACCGATGGCGTCGTACCAGGGTCGCGCCCGAACCGCGGTGATCAGGTCGGGCGAAGGATTGCGATCGTGGTTCCGTTGCTGTCGCCGTCGGGGTCGTGGTTGGCCGCCGGTGTGTAGGTTCCGCCGGATCGGGTCACGTTCGTCACGGTGAACGTCACGCTCGCAACGGCCGACCG
>DATAIW010000243.1:0-5557 GCA_036262455.1 Candidatus Limnocylindrales bacterium
CCGACGCCCGGGCGGCCTTCCGCGAGCAGATCGAGGGCCTCCTCGAGGGTGGCGCCGACGCGATCGTCCTCGAGACCTTCTCGGATCTCGGGTCGCTGCTGCTCGCCGTCGACGAGGCACGCCGGGCGTCGGACGTCCCGGTGATCGCCTCCCTGACGTTCGGCGAGGAGCTCGTCCTGGCCGACGGCACCGGCCCGGCGGCCGCGGCCGCGGCGCTGGGCCGCGCGGGTGCCGATGCGGTCGGGGTGAACTGCGGGGCGGGGCCGACACCGTGTCTCGATGCGCTCGAGGCGATGGGTGAACCGGCCGAGGGCGAGCCCGCCCGCTCGATCATGCCGAACGCGGGGTTGTCGCAGCGGCTCGAGGGACGCTTCGTGTTTGCCGCCAGCCCCGAGTACTTCGGGACGGTGACGCCGCGGATGCTTGCGGCCGGTGCCCGGATCCTCGGCGGCTGCTGCGGGACCACGCCCGAGCACATCGCGGCGATGCGGCTTGCCCTCGACGCGGACGCAGTGGCGGGGACCGCAGACGGGCGCGACGCCGAGCTCGTTGGTCAAGGGGCGGCCGGCGCGCCGGCCGCGCCGGCACCGTCGATCGTCGTGGTCCCAGGGGCAGGCCCAACCGCCTCCCTGGCCGAGCGAGCCGCCCGCCCGACCCGGGCCGACGACGCACCGCCCCCGACCCGGCTGGCTGCGTTGCTCGCCGCGCGCCGCTTCGTCGTGTCGGTCGAGATCGACCCGCCCCGAAGCATCCGGATCGAGCGCACGATCGAGGCGGCCCGGCTCCTGCGCGACGCCGGTGTCGACCTCGTCAACGTCTCCGACTCGGCGATGGCCCGGGTCCGGATGAGCGCCCTGTCGGTGGCGTTCGGGATCCAGCACGACCTCGACCTCGAGTGCCTGGTCCATTGCACGACGCGCGACCGGAACCTGATGGCCCTCGAGTCGGAGCTGCTCGGCGCCCACGCCCTCGGCGTCCGCAACGTGATCGCTCTGACCGGCGATCCGCCGAGGATCGGCGACTACCCGACCGGGACCGGGGTCTGGGATGTCGATTCGATCGGCCTGATCGAGATCCTTGGCCGGCTGAACCGGGCCGAGGACCCATCCGGCGGGTCGATCGGCCAGCGGGCCGGCTTCACGATCGCCTGTGCCCTCGACTCGACAGCGGCCGACGCCGCGACCGAGTGGGACCGGCTCGAGCGCAAGCTGGCCGCCGGCGCGCACCTCGTCATGACCCAGCCGCTGTACTCCGTCGGGCAGGTCGAGTCGATGCTCGAGGAGGCGCACCGGCGGTTCGGGCCGGGCGGCTTTCCGGTGCCCCTGCTCCTCGGAGTGCTCCCGCTCGTCTCGACCCGCCACGCCGAGTTCCTCCACAACGAGGTCCCCGGGATCACGATCCCGGACGACGCGCGAGCGGCGATACGCGACGCCGGCGAGCGCGGGTCGGAGGTCGGGATCGAGATGGCCGACCGCCTCCTTGCGGCCGTCGAGGGCGAGGTCGCCGGGACATACATCATGCCCAGCTTCGTGCGCTACGAGCAGTGCGCGGATCTCGTCCGCTGGATCCGGGCGCGGCATCCGGCCGTCGCCGTGGCGTCGTGACCGCTGCCGCGCCGCCCGCCGCCGAGCCGGGCTTGAGCTCGCCGTTCGATCGCGCCTCTCGCGTGGCCGCGCTGCCGGGCATCCTCCGCGAGCGGATCGTGGTCCTCGACGGGGCGATGGGAACGATGCTCCAGGCCTACGGGTTCGACGAGGCCGACTTCCGCGGCGATCGCTTTCGCGACCACCCGCGCGACCTCCGCGGCAACAGCGACCTCCTGTGCCTCACCCAGCCCGCGGCGGTCTCGGCGATCCACGCCGGCTATCTCGCCGCCGGCGCCGAGATCCTCAGCACGAACTCGTTCACGGCGACGCGGATCGCCCAGGCGGACTACGGGCTCGACCCGGCGACCGTCCGTGAGCTGAACGTCGCGGCCGCCCGGCTCGCCCGCGACGCGGCGGACGCGGCGGAACGGGCCGATCCGGATCGCCCGCGTTTCGTGGCCGGCTCCCTCGGCCCGACGAACCGGACGGCATCGATGAGCGCGGACGTCGCCGATCCGGCCGCCCGCAGCGTGACGTGGGACGAGCTCGCGCTCGCCTATCGGGAATCCGCCGCCGGGCTGATCGAAGGCGGCGCCGATCTCCTGCTGATCGAGACGATCTTCGACACGCTCAACGCAAAGGCGGCGATCTTCGCGGTCCAGTCGCTGTTCGACGAGATCGGCCAACGCCTGCCGCTGATCATCTCGGGGACGATCGTGGACGCGTCGGGGCGGACCCTGTCCGGTCAGACGGTCGAGGCCTTCTGGCACAGCATCCGCCATGCCGACCCGCTGATCGTCGGGCTCAACTGTGCCCTTGGCCCGCGTCAGCTGCGCGAGCATCTCGATGTCCTCTCGCGGGTCGCCGACCGGCCGGTGTCGGCGTATCCCAACGCCGGCCTGCCCAACGAGCTCGGCGGGTATGACGAGACCCCCGAGGAGATGGCCGCCGCGATCGGCGAATGGGCCCAGCACGGCCTGCTGAACGTCGCCGGCAGTTGCTGCGGGTCGACGCCGGCCCACGTCGCCGCGATCGCGGAGGCCGTCGCCGGCCTGCCGCCGCGCTCGATCCCGGAGCCGACCGGCATGACCCGCCTCGCCGGCCTTGCCCCGCTGGTCATCCCGCCCCCGGGCAACGCGTTCGTGAATGTCGGGGAGCGGACGAACGTCACCGGCTCGCGGAAGTTCGCCCGGCTCGTCGCCGCCGGTCTCGAGGACGAGGCGGTCGACGTCGCCCGGGAGCAGGTCGCGAACGGCGCCCAGCTCATCGACGTGAACATGGACGAGGCGATGCTCGACGGTCCCGCCGCGATGGCCCGGTTCCTGCGCCGGATCGCGGCCGAGCCGGACATCGCCACCGTCCCGGTCATGGTCGACAGCTCGAAGTGGTCGGTCATCGAGGCCGGTCTGCACCAGCTCCAGGGGAAGGGCGTCGTCAACTCGATCTCCCTCAAGGAGGGCGAGGCCGAGTTCCTCCGCCAGGCCCGGCTCTGCCGGCGGTACGGTGCGGCGGTCGTCGTCATGGCCTTCGACGAGCAGGGCCAGGCCGAATCCGTCGAGCGTCGGGTGGCGGTCCTCCGCCGCGCCTACGAGCTGCTGACAGGCGTCGTCGGGTTCGCCCCCGAGGACATCATCCTCGACGCCAACATCTTCGCGATCGCGACCGGCATGGAGGAGCACAACGCCTACGCGGTGTCGTTCATCGAGACCGTCAAGCGGCTGAAGGAGGAGTTCCCGGGGACGCGGACCTCCGGCGGCGTGTCGAACGTGTCCTTCGCCTTCCGCGGCAACGACCGGGTCCGCGAGGCGATCCACTCGGTCTTCCTCTACCACGCGATCCGGGCCGGCCTCGACATGGCGATCGTGAACGCCGGCGTCCTGCCGATCTACGACGACATCGAGCCGGATCTCCGCGAGCGGGTCGAGGACGTCGTCCTCAACCGCCGCCCGGACGCCACCGAGCGTCTGCTCGACCTCGCCCAGCGGTACGCGGGCGAGAGCGGCATGGAGCGTGCCGCCGAGGACCTGGCGTGGCGCGAGCGACCGGTCGAGGAGCGGCTCACCCACGCCCTCGTCGCCGGCATTGACGCCTTCATCGCCGAGGACACCGAGGAGGCCCGCGTGGCGGCCGGCCGGCCGCTCGACGTCATCGAGGGCCCGCTGATGGCAGGGATGAACGTCGTCGGCGACCTGTTCGGCGCCGGCCGGATGTTCCTGCCCCAGGTCGTCAAGAGCGCCCGGGTCATGAAGAAGGCCGTGGCCGTCCTGATTCCGTATCTCGAGGCGGAGCGGGCCGGCACGGGCAAGCGATCCGGGACGATCGTGACCGCGACGGTCAAGGGCGACGTCCACGACATCGGCAAGAACATCGTCGGGGTCGTCCTCGGCTGCAACGACTACGAGGTGGTCGATCTCGGGGTCATGGTCCCGGCGGCGAGGATTCTCGAGAAGGCGATCGAGATCGACGCGGACCTCATCGGACTGTCCGGGCTGATCACGCCGTCGCTCGACGAGATGGCCCACGTCGCCTCGGAGATGGAGCGCCAGGGCTTCACGATCCCACTGCTCATCGGCGGCGCGACGACCTCGCGGATGCACACCGCGGTAAAGATCGCGCCGAACTACTCGGGTCCGGTCGTCCACGTCCTCGATGCGTCGCGGGCGGTCGGCGTGGCCGGCGCCCTCGTCCAGGCGGACCGTCGCGACGCGTTCGTCGCCGGCATCCGCGAGGAGTACGAGACCGTCCGCCGAGAGCGGGCCGGCCGGCAGGCGAAGGAGGTGCGGCTCACCATCGCCGAGGCCCGCGCCAATCGCGTCCCGATCGACTGGGCCCAGGTTCGCCCCCCGCGGCCGACGTTCCTCGGCCCGCGGACCTTCACCGACTACCCCCTCGCCGAGCTCGTCGACTTCATCGACTGGACGCCGTTCTTCGCGACCTGGGAGCTGCGCGGTGCCTATCCCGCGATCCTCGACGACCCGCGGCTGGGCACGGCGGCTCGCGATCTCCACCGGGACGCGCTCGCCCTCCTCGAGCGGATCGTTGCCGACGGCCGGCTCAAGGCGAGTGCCGTCGTCGGCTTCTGGCCGGCCAACGCCGTCGACGGGGACGACATCGTCGTGTGGCGTGACGAGGACCGCCGCGTGCCGCTCGCGACCTTCCGGACCCTCCGCCAGCAGATGGCCAAGCTGGCGGGTCGCCCGAACGTCGCCCTGGCCGACTTCGTCGCCCCGACCGAGACCGGGATCTCCGACTTCATCGGCGCCTTCGCCGTCACCGCCGGCCACGGTGTCGAGGAGATCGTCGCCGAGTTCGAGGCCGCCAACGACGACTACTCGGCGATCCTCGCCAAGGCCCTCGCCGACCGCCTGGCCGAGGCCTTCGCCGAGCACCTCCACCAGCGCGTCCGGCGCGAGCTGTGGGGCTACGCCCCCGACGAGGCCCTCTCGAATGCCGACCTGATCGCAGAGCACTACGCGGGCATCCGGCCGGCGCCCGGCTATCCGGCCTGTCCCGACCACACGGAGAAGGCGACGCTGTTCGAGCTCCTCGAGGCCGAGCCACGGGCCGGGATCCGGCTGACCGAGTCGTTCGCGATGTGGCCGGGCGCGTCGGTCTCCGGCTACTACCTCTGGAACCCCGCCAGTGCCTATTTCGGCGTCGGGCGGATCGGTCGCGACCAGCTCGCCGACTACGCGGCCCGCAAGGGAACCCCGCTCGCCGACGCGGAGCGCTGGCTCGCCCCGAACCTCGAGGACGACCCGGGAGGCGAAGACGCCCCACCGACGGCCCGACCCGACTGAGGCGTCCTCGGCCAGGCCGCTCGCTCGACGCCCGCCATCGCGGCGCCGCGCGTGGCTCGGTTCGGGCGTCACCACGGCCCGGCGCTCGCCGTAACCTGAGGGAACGCCGACCGCGGCTGAGGGGAGGCACATGCGTCGCACAACCGGGCTCGTCGTCGCGGTCCTCCTGGC
>DATAIW010000244.1:0-8183 GCA_036262455.1 Candidatus Limnocylindrales bacterium
GACGCCTTGTCGGCGCCCGCATCGGCCGCTCCCCCGCTCGCGCCGACGGCGACGAACGGGTTGTCGGTGGCGGTGGCATCGTCCTCGTCGTCGCTCGCCTCGTCATCGGAGAGGAACGGGTTGAACTCGCCCTCCTCCGACGCGCCCGCGATCGTCGCCGCGAGAGCCAGGCCGGCGGCCTCGTCGGCCGGCCGGCCGCCCTCCTCGAGGAACGGGTTGTACTCGCTGCCGGTGTCCTCGATCGCCTCGCCGGCGAGGGCCTCGAGGGCCGCCCGGCGGTCGCGCTCCTTGCGGGCCGCGACGTTGGCCGGCGCGCCGGTCCCGGCGGGGATCAGCTTGCCGATGATGACGTTCTCCTTGAGCCCGATCAGGTGGTCCTTGGCGCCGTTGATGGCCGCCTCGGTGAGCACCCGGGTCGTCTCCTGGAAGGACGCCGCGGCGAGGAAGGACGAGGTGTTGAGAGATGCCTTGGTCACCCCGAGGAGCACGGTCTGGGCCGTCGCCGGCTCGCCGCCCTCGGACAGGACCTTGTTGTTCTCCTCCTCGAAGTCGAGCCGGTCGATCAGCTCGGTCGGGAGCAGGTCGACGTCGCCCGGCTGGTCGATCCGGACCTTCCGGAGCATCTGGCGGACGATGATCTCGATGTGCTTGTCGTTGATCGTGACGCCCTGGCTCCGGTAGACCTTCTGGACTTCCTTGACCAGGTAGCGCTGGACGGCGTCCTTGCCCCGGGTCTCGAGGTACTCCTGCGGGTTGATCGGGCCGTCCGTGATCCCGTCACCGGCCCGGATCTCCTGGCCGTTCTCGACGAGCAGCTTGGCGTTGTGGGGGATCGTGTATTCGCGTTCGACGACGTCCTCGGCCCGAATGGCGAGCCCGTCGTCGCCCTTGACCAGGAAGCCCTTGACCGGCGACGCGACATCGGTCGGCCCGCCGGTATCGCCGTCGGCGATCCGGGCGATGACCTGGTTGGCCTCGACCGAATCCCCGGCCGCGGCCAGCATCTCGGCGCCCTTCGGCAGGCCCAGAGTCGTGTCGTAGACCTCCGTGCTCACCACCTTGACCTTGGTCCCGGTGTCGCTGCGGATGATCTCGACGATCCCGTCGATGTGGCTGATCTCGGCCTTGCCCTTGGGGACGCGGGCCTCGAACAGCTCCTCGACGCGGGGCAGACCGGCGGTGATGTCCAGGCCGGCGACGCCGCCGGTATGGAACGTCCGCATGGTCAGCTGGGTGCCCGGCTCGCCGATCGACTGGGCGGCGATGATCCCGACGGCCTCCCCGGAGGCGACCATGTCGCCGGTCGCGAGGTTACGGCCATAGCACGCCCGGCAGACGCCGTAGCGAGCTTCGCAGGTCAGCGGTGAGCGGACGAGGACTTCCTGGATCCCGGCCGCCTCGATGCGGACCGCGATCTCCTCGGTGATCTCGATGTTGCGATCGACGACGAGCGGCTGCTCCGCGCCCTTCTTGAGCTTGACGGACGAATCCGGCAGCGGCGCGGCGGCCAGGCGGCCGACGAGCCGGCGACGGAACTCCTTCTCGTCGGTCGAGTCCTCGCGGGTGATCCAGCTGCCTTCCTCGGTGCCGCAGTCGTCATCGCGGGTGATGACGTCCTGGGCCACGTCGACGAGGCGTCGGGTCAGGTAGCCGGAGTCGGCCGTCCGGAGGGCGGTGTCGGCGAGGCCCTTGCGGGCGCCGTGGGTCGAGATGAAGTACTCGAGGACGGTCATCCCCTCCCGGAAGTTGCTCCGGACGGGGACGTCGATGATCCGGCCCGACGGGTCGGCCATCAGTCCGCGCATCGCGCCCAGCTGGCCGATGTTCCCCTTGTTGCCGCGGGCTCCGGACGCGGTCATCATCGTGACCGGGCCGTCGACCTTGAGGCCCTTCATCATCTCGTCGGACATCGCGTTCGTCGTCTTCTGCCAGACGTCGACGACCTGCTCGTAGCGCTCGTCGTCGGTGATCAGGCCGCGCTGGAACTGGCGATCGATCTCGGCGACCGAGGCGTCGGCTGCCGCAAGGCGGGCCGGCTTGTCCTTCGGGACCTCGATGTCGAACAGGCCGATCGTCATCCCGCCACGGGTGGCGAAGTCGAAGCCGACGCTCTTGATCCCGTCCACGAGGTGGGCGGTCTCGTCGGGCCCGAGAAGGCGATAGCACTCGTCGACGAGGTCCTTGAGGTCGGACCGCTTCATGACCTCGTCCTTGAACCGCATCTGGTCCGGCAGGATCTGGTTGAAGATGATCCGGCCGACTGTCGTCCGGACGCGACGGAGGACGAGCTGGCCCGCCTCGGCGTCCCAGGTCCGGACCTCGGCCTCGACCGGCTCGTGGAGCGTGACGCCGGTCTTCTCCTTGAGCTGATAGGACAGGATCGCCTCGTCCTCGGTCGCGAAGATCCGGACGCGCTTGGGCTGCTTGCCGATGGGATCCATCGTCAGGTAGTAGCAGCCGAGGACCATGTCCTGGGTCGGCGCCACGACCGGCGAGCCGTCGGCAGGCGACAGGAGGTTGGCGGTCGACAGCATCATCGTCCGCGCTTCTTCCTGGGCGGCCGTCGAGAGCGGCACGTGGACCGCCATCTGGTCGCCGTCGAAGTCCGCGTTGAACGCGGTGCAGACGAGCGGGTGGATCTGGATCGCCGAGCCCTCGACGAGGACCGGCATGAACGCCTGGATGCCGAGGCGATGGAGGGTCGGGGCGCGGTTCAGCAGGACCGGATGGTCCTTGATGACCTCTTCGAGGACGTCCCAGACTTCCGGCCGGACGCGCTCGACGATGCGCTTGGCGCTCTTGATGTTGTGGGCGAAGCCCTTCTCGACGAGCTGGCGCATGACGAACGGCTTGAACAGCTCGAGCGCCATCTTCTTGGGCAGGCCGCACTGGTGGAGCTTGAGCTCCGGCCCGACGACGATGACCGACCGGCCCGAGTAGTCGACGCGCTTGCCGAGCAGGTTCTGGCGGAACCGGCCCTGCTTGCCCTTGAGCATGTCGGACAGGCTCTTGAGGCGGTGGTTGCCGGTGCCGGCGATCGCCCGGCCACGGCGGCCGTTGTCGATCAGGGCGTCGCACGCCTCCTGGAGCATCCGCTTCTCGTTGCGGATGATGATCTCGGGCGCACCGAGCTCGAGGAGCCGCTTGAGGCGGTTGTTGCGGTTGATCACCCGCCGATAGAGGTCGTTCAGGTCGGAGGTCGCGAAGCGCCCGCCGTCGAGCTGGACCATCGGCCGCAGGTCCGGCGGGATCACCGGCAGGACCGACAGGATCATCCAGTCGGGCCGGGTGCCGCTGCGTCGGAAGGCCTCGATCAGGCGGAGCCGCTTGATCGCCTTCTTGCGCCGCTGGCCGGAGCTCGTCCGGACCTCGACGTGGAGGGATCGCGAGAGCTCCTCGAGGTCCATCCGGCTGATGATCTCGCGGACGGCCTCCGCGCCCATCCCGGCGTTGAACAGGCGGCCACCCTTGGCGCCGGAGCCGTGGCGCTCCTCGAGCCCACGCAGCTCGAGCTCGCCGAGCGTCTGCATCGGCTTGAGGCCCTCGATCTCGTCGCGGAGCTTCTTGACCTCGTCCTTCGCTGCCTGGGCTCCGCCCGAGAGCTGCTCGCGCTCGTTGCGGAGGGTCTCGTCGACGCTGGCGCTGAGGTCGGCGACCTTCTGCTCGACCGCCCGCTCCTCGTCGCGCTCGCGCTGCTTGAGCTCGGCGGTGACCCGCTCGGTCTCGGCCGACACGATCTTGCGGAGGGCGGCGGTCGCCTCCTTGCCGCCCTTGGCGCCGGCGGCCACGACGACCTCGCCGGTCGGGGCGAAGACGATCGTGTCCTCGGCCTCGCCGGTCTTGAGGGCGGCGAGCTGGGCCTGGACGGCCTGGGCCGCCGTCACGACCTCCTCGGTCCGGACGGTGCGCTGGCTCTCGAGGTCGGCCTTCGTCACGGCGAGGGCGGCGGTCAGCTCGTCCTTGGTCCTGTTGACGTCCGCGCGGAGGCGGTCCTCGAGCTCGGCGAGCGCCTCGCCGGCCTTGCCGCCGCGTCCCGCGGCCTCATCCTCGAGGGCGAGGAGGGCGCGCTTGCGGGCCTCCTCGTCGACGTTCGTGACGATGTACAGGGCGAAGTAGAGGATGCGCTCGAGGTTTCGCGGGCTGATGTCGAGGAGGATGCCGAGTCGGCTCGGGGTGCCCTTGAAATACCAGATGTGGCTGACCGGGCTGGCCAGCTGGATGTGGCCCATGCGCTCACGGCGGACCTTCGAGCGGGTGACCTCGACGCCGCACTTGTCGCAGATGATGCCCTTGTAGCGGATCCGCTTGTACTTGCCGCAATAGCACTCCCAGTCCTTGGTCGGACCGAAGATGCGTTCGTCGAAGAGACCATCCTTTTCCGGCTTGAGCGTCCGGTAGTTGATGGTCTCCGGCTTCGTCACCTCACCCTTTGACCACTCCCGGATCTGGTCCGGGCTGGCGAGCGAGATACGGATCGCGCTGAAATTATTGACCTCGAGCATGGTTCTCCTCCGCGCCGCCGCCTGGCCCGGCGGTGCGATGCGACCTCAGGACGCGTGAGGCCGGTCCGGTCGGGCCTCCACCCGACCAGTGCGCAATGAATGCAGAGCCGTCAGTCCTCGAACCCGGCGAGATTGATCCCGCCGAGATCCGGGAGCATGTAGCCGGAGACGTCGTCTTCGGCGAGCTGGATCTCCTCGTCGTTCTGGTCGAGGATCTCGGCGTTCAATCCGAGGCTGCGGAGCTCCTTGATCAGGACCTTGAAGGATTCCGGGACGCGCGGCGGCTGGATCTCCTCCCCCTTGACGATGGCTTCATAGGTCTGGACGCGTCCGAGGACGTCGTCCGACTTCACGGTGAGCAGTTCCTGAAGGATGTTCGCGGCGCCGTACGCCTCGAGTGCCCAGACCTCCATCTCGCCGAACCGCTGGCCGCCGAACTGGGCCTTGCCACCGAGCGGCTGCTGGGTGATCAGGCTGTACGGGCCGGTCGAGCGGGCGTGGATCTTGTCCTCGACGAGGTGGTGGAGCTTGAGCATGTAGATGTAGCCGACGGTGATCGGGCGGTCGAAGATCTCGCCGGTCCGGCCGTCGCGAAGGTCGATCTTGCCGTCCTCCGGGAGGGCCTTCTCGACGCCGTAGACCTTGTGGCGGGCCTCCCGCAGCTCGGCCTTGATCTGGTCCTCCGTCGCGCCGTCGAAGACCGCGGTGGCGGCCTTCTGGCCCTTCTCGTGAAGGGCCCAGCCGAGATGTGTCTCGAGGATCTGGCCGATGTTCATCCGGCTCGGCACGCCGAGCGGGTTGAGGATGATGTCGACCGGCGTCCCGTCCGGCAGGAACGGCATGTCCTCCGCCGGCAGGATCTTGGCGATGACGCCCTTGTTGCCGTGGCGGCCGGCCATCTTGTCGCCGACGCTGATCTTCCGCTTCTGGGCGACCGAGACCCGGACCAGGCGGTTGACGCCCGGCTGGAGGTCGTCGTTGAGCTCGCGCCGGAACTCGCGGATCTCGACGACCTTGCCTCGCTCGCCGTGCGGTAGGCGGAGGCTCGAGTCCTTCACCTCGCGGGCCTTCTCACCGAAGATCGCCCGCAGGAGGCGCTCCTCGGCGGTCAGCTCGGTCTCGCCCTTGGGCGTGATCTTGCCGACGAGGATGTCGCCGGGGCGGACCTCGGCGCCGATGTACACGATGCCCTCTTCGTCGAGGTCCTTGAGGGACTCCTCGCCGACGTTCGGGATGTCGCGGGTGATCTCCTCGGGCCCGAGCTTGGTGTCGCGCGACTCGATCTCGTGCTTCTCGATGTGGATGCTGGTGAAGAGGTCGTCGCGGACGAGGCGGTCGCTGATGACGATCGCGTCCTCGTAGTTGCCGCCCTCCCAGCTCATGAACGCCACGAGGACGTTCCGGCCGAGGGCAAGCTCGCCCTCCTGGGTCGACGAGCTGTCGGCGAGCGCCTGGCCGTCCGCGACGCGGTGGCCGACGTCGACGATCGGGCGCTGGTTGATGCAGGTGCCCTGGTTGCTGCGGACGAACTTCTGGAGCTTGTACTCGTCGAGCTCACCGGCATCGGTCTCGATCCGGATCCGCTCGGCCGTCACGCTGGTGACGACGCCGCCGCGGCGGGCGACCACGACCTGGCCGGAGTCACGCGCGGCGCGCTCCTCCATCCCGGTCCCGACGATCGGCGACTCCGGCTCGAGGAGCGGGACTGCCTGGCGCTGCATGTTCGAGCCCATGAGGGCGCGGTTGGCGTCGTCGTGCTCGAGGAACGGGATCAGCGCGGTGGCCACGGACACGACCTGTTTGGGGCTGACGTCCATGTATTCGATCTGGCCGGCACGCGCCTCGGGGAACGTGTCGCGATAGCGCGACGGGATGCGCTCGGCGAGGAAGTGGCCCTCGGCGTCGAGCGGGGCGTTGGCCTGGGCGACGACGTGCTCCTCCTCCTCGTCGGCCGGGAGGTACTCGATGTCGGCGGTCACGATCGGGCGGATCGGGAAGGCATTGGCCTTCTGCTTCTTCAGCTCGGCGATCGCCGCGGTCGTGAACGGCTGGCCGGTCTTGAGGATCGTCTCACCGCCCTTGGTCAGGAGGTCAGCGCCGGCCTCGTAGGTGGCGATGTTCGGGTCATCCCAGCCGACCGTTCGCCTGACCTTGCGATAGGGGGTCTCGATGAAGCCGTAGCTGTTGATCCGGCCATAGGTCGCGAGCGACCCGATCAACCCGATGTTCGGGCCCTCGGGCGTCTCGATCGGGCAGATCCGGCCGTAGTGGCTGTGGTGGACGTCGCGGACGTCGAACCCGGCGCGCTCGCGCGACAGGCCGCCCGGCCCGAGGGCGCTCAGGCGCCGCTTCGAGGTGAGCTCGGCGAGCGGGTTCGTCTGGTCCATGAACTGGGACAGCTGGCTGCCGCCGAAGAACTCCTTCATCGCGGCCACGACCGGCCGGATGTTGATGAGGGCGTTCGGGGTCGCCTTGTCGATCTCCTGGATCGTCATCCGCTCGCGGACGACCCGCTCCATCCGGAGGAGGCCGATCCGGAACGCATTCTGGATCAGCTCGCCGTTGGCCCGGATCCGGCGGTTGCCGAGGTGGTCGATGTCGTCCTTGGGATGGAGGCCCCGGTTCGACTCGATCAGGTTGCCGACGATCGCCGCGATGTCCTCGCGCGTGATCGTCCGCTGCTCGCGCGGCAGCTCGATGCCCATCCGCCCGGCGACGCCGTCGAGCTTCTTGTTGAACTTGTAGCGGCCGACCCGACCGAGGTCGTAGCGGCGGAAGTTGAAGAACAGGCTCTCGACCAGCTGGCGGGCGTTGTCGCCGGTCGGCGGATCGCCCGGGCGGAGCTTCTTGTAGACCTCGATCAGGGCTTCCTGCTGGGTCTTCGTCAGGTCCTTGTCGAGGGTGTTGGCCGTGAACGGATGATCCGGGTCGGCGTCGACGCCCGAGAAGAGCGCGGCGATGGAGTCGTTCTCCTCGTAGCCGACGGCCCGCAGGAGGGTCGTCGCCGCGATCTTGCGCTTGCGATCGACCTTGACCCAGAGCTGGTCCTTGTTGTTGGTCTCGAACTCGAGCCACGCGCCACGGTTCGGGATGACCTTGGCACTGAACAGCATCCGCCCGGACGCCGGGTCCTCGAGCTCGCTGTAGTAGACGCCGGGCGAGCGGACGAGCTGGCTGACCACGACGCGCTCGGCGCCGTTGATCACGAACGTGCCCTGGTTGGTCATCCACGGGTAGTCGCCCATGTAGACCCGCTGGCGCTGGATCTCGCCGGTCTCCTTGATCAGGAGCTCGACGTTGACGTACAGCGGCCGCGAATACGTCAGGTCCTTCGTCCGGCACTCCTCCTCGGAGTACTTGGGCTCGCCGAACTCGTAGTCGAGGAACTGGAGCTCCATCACCTTGGCGGTGAAGTCCTTGATCGGGCTGATCTCGTCGAAGAGCTCCCGGAGACCCTTCTCGATGAACCACTGGAACGAGTCCAGCTGGAGTTCGATCAGGTTCGGGATCGGCAGGACTTCAGGGATGCGGGCGTAGCGCGTACGCGCCAGCGCCACAGCCGTCCGGTTCGACGACTCAGCAGACAGCATGAAACACCACTCCTTGACGGAGGCTTGGAGAAAAGGAAAGGGCCGCGCTCACAGAAGGAGTAGGATACCGCGATTTCGTCGAGTGTCAAAC
>DATAIW010000245.1:0-6937 GCA_036262455.1 Candidatus Limnocylindrales bacterium
CGGCCATCGAACCTCCTAGACCTGGGACACGAGCGACTTCTTGAAGAAGTCGAAGTGCTCGAGGGCCAGCCCCGTCCCGATGGCGACGCAGTTGAGGGAGTTCTCCGCCACGTGGCAGGGAACGCCGGTCACCTGGGTCAGAAGCTTGTCGATGTTGCGCAGCAACGAGCCGCCGCCCGACATGACCATGCCCTTGTCGATGATGTCCGAGCTCAGCTCGGGCGGGGTCTGCTCGAGGACCGTCCGGACAGCCGCGACGAGCTGCTGGAGCGGAGCCTCGATGGCCTCCATCACCTCGGAGCTGGTGATCGGGATCGTCCGCGGCAGGCCGGCGATCAGGTCTCGCCCACGGACCTCCATCTGGAGCTCGCGCTCGAGCGGCAGGGCGGTCCCGATCTGGATCTTCACCTCTTCGGCCGTCCGCTCGCCGATCATCAGGTTGTACTTCTTGCGGATGTACGTCGCGATGTGCTCGTCGAACTTGTTGCCGCCGACCCGGAGCGAGGTCGAGACGACGATCCCGCCGAGGGCGATGACCGCGATCTCGCTCGTCCCGCCGCCGATGTCGATGACCATGTTGCCCGACGGGCCGCTGATCGGGACGTTGGCGCCGATCGCGGCCGCCAGCGGCTCCTCGATGAGGTAGGCCTCCTTGGCGCCGGCCTTGAGGGCGGCGTCGCGGACCGCCCGCTTCTCGACCGAGGTCACCCCGGCCGGGACGCTGATCATCACCTCGGGCCGGGAGAAGCCGATGTGGCCCTTCGTCGCCTTGTTGATGAAGAAGCGGAGCATCGCCTCCGTGATGACGTAGTCGGCGATGACCCCGTCCTTCATCGGGCGGATGGCGGTGATGTTGCCGGGGGTGCGCCCGATCATCTCGCGGGCTTCCTCGCCCACCGCGACGATCCGGTTGTCGTCGGACACCGCGACCACGGATGGTTCCGTGATCACGACTCCCTTGCCCTTGACGTAGACGAGGACGTTGGCCGTGCCGAGGTCGATGCCGATCTTCATGAGTCTGTGGAAACGGTCCCTTCTTCGAGGCGCGCGATTCTGGCGCCCAGGTCTGCGAACTTGCGTTCGATGTTCTCATACCCCCGCTGGACGTGGTGTGCGCCGTGAATCGTCGACTCGCCATCGGCGGCGAGGGCGGCGAGGATGAGCGATGCACCGGCCCGCAGGTCCCCGATCTCGGCGTCGGCCCCGTGGAGGGGCGTCCGGCCGTGGATCGTGGCGTGCTGGTTGTCCTTGATCTCGATCCGGGCGCCCATCCGGTTGAGCTCTGTCAGCCATTCGAGGCGATCCTCGAAGATCGCCTCGTGGACCGTCGAGGTGCCCCGCGCCTGGGTCAGGAGGACGCAGGTCGGCGGCTGGATATCTGTCGCGAGACCGGGATAGGGGGAGGTCACGATGTCGACGGCACGGAACCCACCCTCGGGCACGTTGCGGCCGTCGATCGTGATCGTGTCGAGGTCGCACCGGGCTTCGACGCCGACGCGCTCGAAGACGTCGAGCAGGGCGGTCATCTGGTCGCACGGTGCACCGGTCAGGGTGACCTGGCCGCCGGTGACGGCGCCCGCGACGGCGAACGTCCCGGCCTCGATCCGATCGGGCACGACGTGGTGCTCGGCGCCGCGCAGGCGGCGCTTGCCCTGGATCTCGATCGTGTCGGGGAATGTCCGCTCGACGTCGGCGCCCATCTTCTGGAGGAACAGGATCAGGTCGTCGACCTCCGGTTCCTGGGCCGCCGGCCGGATCACCGTGTGGCCGTCGGCGAGGGTCGCCGCCAGCATCGCGTTCTCGGTGCCCATGACCGACACGAACGGGAAGCGGACCTCCGTGCCGCGGAGCCGCCCCGGGGCCGTCGCGAAGAAGTAGCCGTTGCGGTAGTCGATCTGCGCGCCGAGCGTCCGCATCGCCTCGATGTGGAGGTCGACCGGACGGCGGCCGATCCGGTCACCGCCGGGGTTGCTGATGATCACCCGCCCGAACCGGCTGAGGAGCGGGCCGAGGAGGATGAACGACGCACGCATCTTGGCCGCCGCCTCGAGCGGCACGAACAGCCAGTCGACGTCGCCCGAGGCGACCTCGTAGGTGTTCGGTGCCGGGTGGTCGACCACGACGCCGAGATCGCGCAGGGTCTCGGTCATGACCCGGACATCCTCGATCTCGGGAACGTTGGTGAACCGGCAGCGCTCGCCGGTCAGGGTCGCCGCGGCGAGCATCTTGAGGGCCGCGTTCTTGGAGCCGCTGATCGGCACCTCGCCGCGCAGGGGCACGCCGCCCTCGATCCGGAAGACCTCGCGGGTCACCGGCTCTGGGGTGAACTCCCAGTGGAACGGACGAGCGTCTGCCATGGACCGCTAGCCGCGCCGGCGCGGGCCCTCGCGATGGCGACGCTCGGCGACGCGTATCCGGAGCAGGGCCGCCTGGAGCGACGCTCGGGCGGCGGCGAGGTCGGCGCCTTCGACGTGGCCGCCCTCGAGCATCTGCTCGGCCCGGCGGCGCGCCTCCTGGGCCTTCTCGAGGTCGATCTCCGACGCCATGTCGGCGGTCTCGGCCATCACCACGACCTTGTCCGGCAGCACCTGGAGGAAGCCGCCGACGATCGCGAACGACTCCTCGTCGTTGCCCTTTCGCAGCCGCAGCTCGCCCGCCCCGAGCGTCGTGATCAGCGGCGCGTGGTGGGGCAGGACGCCGAGCTCGCCCTCGCTGCCGGGCAGCTGGACGCTGTCGACCTCGTCGCGGTAGGCGAGCTTCTCGGGCGTGACGATCTCGAGCTGGAGGGGCATGGCTCAGCCCGCCAGCTGCTCGGCGTTCTTGCGGACGTCCTCGATCGTGCCGGCGAGGAAGAACGCCTGCTCCGGCAGGTCGTCGACCTTGCCGTCGAGGATCTCCTTGAAGCTCGCGACGGTGTCCTTGATCGAGACGTACGCACCCGGGCGGCCGGTGAAGACCTCGGCCACGAAGAACGGCTGGCTCGCATAGCGCTGGAGGCGGCGGGCTCGGCCGACGACCGCCTTGTCCTCGGCCGACAGCTCGTCGATCCCGAGGATCGCGATGATGTCCTGGAGATCGCGGTAGCGCTGGAGGACGCGCTTGGTCTCCTGGGCGACGTCGTAATGCTCCTGGCCGACGACGAGCGGGTCGAGGACGCGCGAGGTCGAGGTCAGCGGGTCGACGGCCGGGTAGATCCCGAGCTCGGCGATCGAGCGCTCGAGACGGATCGTCGAGTCGAGATGGGCGAAGGTCGTCGCCGGAGCCGGGTCGGTGTAGTCGTCCGCCGGGACGAAGACCGCCTGGAGCGAGGTGATCGAGCCGTCTTTCGTCGAGGTGATCCGCTCCTGCAGGGCGGCCATCTCGGTCGCGAGGTTCGGCTGGTAGCCGACCGCGGAGGGCATCCGGCCGAGCAGTGCGGACACTTCGGAGCCCGCCTGGGTGAAGCGGAAGATGTTGTCGATGAAGAGGAGGACGTCGCGATGCTCCTCGTCGCGGAAGTATTCGGCCATCGTCAGGCCGGTCAGGCCGACCCGCTGGCGGGCGCCGGGCGGCTCGTTCATCTGGCCGAACACGAAGGCCGTCTTCTCGATGACCCCCGATTCAGTCATCTCCTTGATCAGGTCGTTGCCCTCGCGTGAGCGCTCGCCGACGCCGGCGAACACCGACACGCCGGCGTGCTCCTGGGCGACGTTCCGGATCAGCTCCTGGATGATGACCGTCTTGCCGACGCCGGCGCCACCGAAGATCCCGATCTTGCCGCCCTTCTTGAATGGGCAGATCAGGTCGATGATCTTGAGGCCGGTCTCGAAGACCTCGACCTCGGTCGTCTGCTGGTCGAAGGCCGGGGCGCTGCGGTGGATCGGCAGGGTCTTGCTGCGGTCGACCGGCTCCTTGCCGTCGATCGCGTTGCCGAGGACGTCGAACACCCGCCCGAGCGTCACTTCGCCGACCGGGACCGAGATCGGGCCGCCGGTGTCGAGGACGTCGACGCCGCGGGCAAGCCCGTCGGTCGTGGTCATCGCGACCGCCCGGACCCAGTTGTTGCCGAGATGCTGCTGGACCTCGCAGACGAGGTCGGGCATGCCCTTCCGCTGGATCGCGACGGCGTTGTAGATCGCCGGCAGGCGGCCGGCCGGGAACTCGATGTCGACGACGGGACCGGTGATCTGGATCACCTGGCCGGTCGCGGCGGGTGCGGCGCTCGCCATGGGGTTCGTTGCCTCCTGCTCGCGTCAGCCGGCCTTGGCGCCGGACGCGATCTCGATCATTTCGCGGGTGATGTTTGACTGGCGGACCTTGTTGTAGGCGAGGGTCAGATCCTCGATCAGCTCCTCGGCATTCTCGGTCGCGTTCTTCATCGCGACCATCCGGCTCGATTCCTCGCTCGCCTTGCCCTCGAGGACGGCCTGGAACAGGCGGGTCGCGACGTAGCGCGGCACGAGCTGTTCGAGCACGGCCGCGGGATTCGGCTCGAAGATGAACTGGTTGCCTGGAATGCCGGTCGTATCCGCGGGCGGAACGACGGGCAGGAGCTCGACCATCGACGCCTTCTGGGTCAGGGTCGAGACGAAGTGGCTGTAGACGATGTCGACCCGGGCATAGGTTCCGGCGAGGTAGTCGTCGGTGATGAGCCGGGCGAGGGGCAGCACGTCGGCGAAGGTCGGCCGGTCGCCGAACCCCTCGAAGTGGGCCGCCAGCGGGACTCGGGCGCGGCGCATCGCGTCGCGCCCCTTGCGGCCGACGGTGACCATCGTCAGGTCGCCGCCCTTCTCGGTGATCTGCTGGGCGGCGAAGCGGATCGTGTTCGTGTTCAGGCCGCCGGCGAGGCCACGGTCCGTCGTGATCAGCACGATCAGGCGCTTGCCGCCCTCGCGCCGGACGAGCAGCGGATGGTCGTCGCCGTCGAGGACGATCGCGAGGTCGGCGAGGACTTCGTCGAGCTTCTCGGCGTAGGGCCGTGAGGCGAGGGTGGCCTCCTGGGCGCGCTTGAGCTTCGAGGCGGCCACGAACTGCATCGCCCGGGTGATCTGCTTGATGTTCTTCGACGACTGGATGCGTCGACGAATATCGCGCTGGCTAGCCACGGCTCGCCTCCACGCACGGGACCGGCCGATCGGTGTGGCTGATCAATCCGGCCACAACCACGCTGGGTTGTCGTCCCGGATCGCCGACCAACGACATCCTGAGCGGCCGGCCGCGCTCACCTGCGCCCGAATCGATCAGCGGGGCTGATCGGGTCGGGGGCGCAGCGTGGGCCGCCATGGCGTCGATCATCAGGCGTTGAACTGCTTGCGGAAGTCGTCGAGGGCCTTGTCGAGGGCCGCCGACAGCTCGTCGGTCAGGGCCTGCGTCTTGCCGAGCTCCTCGAGGATCTGGGGCTGGTCGGTCTCGAGGAAGCGATACAAGCCGGTCTCGAAGTCCTTGACCCGGTTGGTCGGGACGTCGTCGAGCTTGCCCTTCGTGGCCGCATACAGGATGGCGACCTGCTTCTCGACCGCGAGCGGCTGGTACTGCGGCTGCTTGACGATCTCGGACAGCTTCTCGCCCCGGGTCAGCTGGTCGCGGGTGGCCTTGTCCAGGTCGGACGCGAACTGGGCGAAGGCCGCCAGGCTGCGGTACTGGGCGAGATCCAGCTTGAGGGGCGCCGCGACCTTCTTCATCGCCTTGGTCTGGGCAGCGGAGCCGACGCGCGACACCGAGATGCCGATGTTCAGGGCGGGCCGCTGGCCGGCGTTGAACAGGTCGGTCTCGAGGAAGATCTGGCCGTCGGTGATCGAGATGACATTCGTCGGGATGTAGGCCGAGACGTCGCCGGCCTGGGTCTCGATGATCGGCAGGGCCGTCAGCGAGCCGCCGCCGTTGTCGTCGTTCATCCGGGCGGCCCGCTCGAGCAGCCGGGAATGGAGGTAGAAGACGTCGCCCGGATACGCCTCGCGGCCGGGCGGGCGGCGGAGGAGCAGGGACATCTCGCGATAGGCCCAGGCGTGCTTGCTGAGGTCGTCGTAGACGCACAGGGCGTCCTTGACGAGGCCCTCGCCCTCGACCTCGACACCGTTCTCCATGACCTCCTCGCCCATCGTCACGCCGGCGTACGGGGCGAGATACTGGAGCGGCGCCGGATCCTCGGCGCCGGCGACGACGACGATCGTGTGGCCCATCGCGCCGTTGTTCTCGAGAATGGCCACCGTCTGGGCGACCGTCGAGAGCTTCTGGCCGATCGCCACGTAGATGCAGACGAGGCCCTTGCCCTTCTGGTTGATGATCGTGTCGATCGCGATCGCGGTCTTGCCCGTCTGGCGGTCGCCGATGATCAGCTCGCGCTGGCCGCGGCCGATCGGGATCAGGGCGTCGATCGCCTTGATACCGGTCTGGACCGGGGTGTCGACCGACTTGCGGACGATGACGCCGGGGGCGATCCGCTCGACCGGGCGGGTCTTCGTCGCGGCGATCGGGCCCTTGTCATCGAGCGGTCGACCGAGCGGGTCGACGACCCGACCGAGCAGCCCCTGGCCGACGGGGACCTCGACGACGCGGCCGGTGGTCTTGACGGTGTCGCCTTCCTTGATCGCCCGGGGATCGCCGAGGATGACCGCGCCGACCGTCTCCTCCTCGAGGTTGAGGGCCATGCCCATGACCCCACCCGGGAACTCGAGCATCTCCGACGCGAGGGCGCCGTCGAGCCCGTAGATCTGGGCGATGCCGTCACCGACCTCGACGACCGTTCCGACGCTGCGCGTCTCGGTCGCCGCGTCGAACGAGTCGATCGACGACTTGATGATGCTGGTGATCTCGTCGGAACGAATGGCCATGTTCGGGTTCTCCTACAGGGCGCCCGAGGCGAGCTGGTTCCGTAGCCGCTCGAGGCGGCCCCGGACGCTCCCGTCGATGAGTCGGTCGCCGACGCGGACGATCAGCCCGCCGAGCAGGTCTGCGTCGA
>DATAIW010000246.1:0-3630 GCA_036262455.1 Candidatus Limnocylindrales bacterium
ACCGAATCGCGCCGCTCGTCGGGGCGGACGACGTCTTCTGCGTCGCCGACCGGCGCTACGGTCAGCTGATCCGCGACCAGGTCCCGGACGTCGGGTTGATCGTCGAGCCGGCCGGGCGGAACACGGCGGCCGCGATCGCGCTCGCCGGAATGGTGATCGACCCGCTCGAGCAGGCCCCGGACCTCGTCGATGAGGTGGCGGGCGCCGGCGAGGTGGGCCCACACGCCGTCGGCGACGATCGTACCGCCCGAGCCGCCGGCGACGGTCGGTCCCACCTCCACGGTAAGGTGCCCGTCGGCCGGCCGGACGACCAGGTCGTCGGGACCGAGCTGGATCGTCTCACCGGGCTGGACCACCCGACCCGTGGCCCCGGCAACACGGTCGCCGGCGATCGCCGCGAGGAGCGCGGTCCAGCTGCCGAGATCGCTCCAACCGACATCCATCGCGCCCATCACGACCCGATGGTCGGCGGCGGCGCTTTCCATGACGGCTCGATCGATCGAGATCGGGGCGATCCGCTCGTAGGCGTTGGCGAGGGCGAGCTCCGAGCCGACCGCCTGGTCGATGAGCATCGGCAGCGGGGTGTACTTCTCGAGCGCGGCCCGGATCGCGCTGCGCTGCCAGGCGAACATGCCGGCGTTCCAGGCGATGCCGGGCAGGTTGATCAGCTCGCGGGCCCGCGCCTCGGTCGGCTTCTCCTCGAACCCGAGCAGCGGGTTGGCCGGGACGCCGTCGATCTTCGTCCCGCGCATCGTGTCGGGGCGGAGATAGCCGTAGTCTGTCGACGGAAAGGTCGGTCGGACGCCGAGCGTCACGAGCGGCTGCTCGATCTCGAACGAGCCGGTCGCGAGCCGTTCGGCCGCGACGCGCAGGACGTCCCGGAAGCGGGCCTCGTCCGCGATCCAGTGGTCAGCCGGCAGGACGATCATGACCTCGTCGTCGGGACGGTCGATCACCATTCCGGCGAGCGCGATCGCGGCCGCCGTGTTCCGCCCGGCCGGCTCGACGATCAACCCGACGTCCGGGACCTGGTCGCGGATCAGCTGGCCGTAGCGCCGGTCGGCGACGCAGAAGACGTCGTCCGACCCGACGAGCGGGGCGATGCGATCGACCGTGTGCTGGAGCAACGACCGATCGTCGACGAGCGGCAGGAAGGGCTTCGGGCGCTCTTGCCGGCTGAGGGGCCACAACCGGGTCCCGCCTCCGCCGGCCAGGATGACGACGTACATGGCCGCCCATGATACCGGTGGCACGAGGCCGGCCGGCGGGCACTCGGAGTCGTCGCGCTCCAGCCCCGACTCACCCCGCGAGTCAAGATCGGCGTCAGCGAGCGTGGATGCGTCGTGAATCGGACGGAGCCGTGCGTGCTGATGCCGGATTTGACTCAGGGCGTGAGTCAGCCGGTCGAGGTCCGCGGCGACCGCACGATTCGAGCCTGAAGCGGTGGGTCAGAAGCTCGGCGGCGTGGCGCAGAAGAGGATGACGGCCCGGCCCGGTCCCGGATTGCGGTTGCGGTGCGGCTGGCGGGACGAGTAGGTGATCGAGTCGCCGTCGGCGAGGAGGTGGAACTCGTCGCCGACCCACAGCTCCAGGCGGCCCTCGAGGACGATCACGACCTCCTCGTCCGACTCATGGGTGTACGCCTCGTCGCCCGTCCCGCCGCCTGGCTCGAGCGTCGTCAGGATCACCTGGAGGCGGCCGTCACGACCCGCGGTCAGGAACTCGTCGACGGCATCGAGGCCCGGATACACGATCCGCCGCCGTTCGGCGCGGCGGACGATCCGTCCGATCGGTGGCTCGTCGACGAACAGCTCGGCGATGCCGAGGTCGAGGGCGCGGGCGATCCGCTGGACCGACGCGATCGATGGACTCGTCACCTCGCGCTCGACCTGGGAGAGGAAGCTCTCGGTCACGCCGGCTCGTTCGGCCAGCTCGCGGAGGGTCACCTGGCGGGCCTGCCGGAGCGACCGGATCCGGGGCCCGAGCTGAAGCTCCGTGGCTGCCATCGTCCTGCAACCCTCCGATCGTCCGGGGCGGCGACCAACGAGGCTGAAGTGTAGCTTCAGTGATTCGTGCGACTTCCCAGCGCATGGGTCGAACCGGATTCGAATATCGTGCGCCCACTGCGTTGACGCTGCCGAACTGCGCCGTCTACCATCCCCGCACGCTGTAGCATCGCTACACCGACGCCCGGTTGCCGCACCCATTCCGCTGCGCAGAGAGGGGCCAGTGACCGTTCCCGCGACCGCCGCCGATCCTGGACCATCCCCTGCCGCCGGGTCGGCCGCCATGGGCGCGCGCCCCGCCGGGGCGACGGGCACGGCCCACCCGGACGTCGAGATGGTCGGTGTCACGAAGCGATTCGGCGATGTCGTCGCCGTCGACCACATGAATCTCGCGATCCCGTCCGCGTCCTTCACCAGCCTGCTCGGCCCGTCCGGCTGTGGCAAGACGACGACGCTCCGGATGATCGCCGGGTTCGAGCAGCCGACCGAGGGCGAGATCCTCCTCGCCGGCAAGCCCATCGCCGGCGTGCCGCCGTACCAGCGCAACGTCAACACGGTCTTCCAGCACTACGCGCTCTTCCCCCACATGGACGTTGCCCAGAATGTCGGCTACGGGCTCCGCCAGCGGAAGGTCGGCAAGGCCGAGGAGAAGCGCCGCGTCGCGGAGGCGCTCGAGCTCGTCCGGCTCGTGGGCTACGGCAAGCGCCGGACGTGGGAGATGTCGGGCGGCCAGCAGCAGCGGGTCGCCCTCGCCCGGGCGCTCGTGAACCATCCGACCGTGCTCCTTCTCGACGAGCCGCTCGGCGCGCTCGACCTGAAGCTCCGCAAGGAGATGCAGCTCGAGCTCAAGGCCCTCCAGCAGGAGGTCGGGATCACGTTCGTCTACGTGACCCACGACCAGGAGGAAGCCCTGACGATGAGCGACATGATCGTCGTGATGAGCGAGGGCGTGATCCAGCAGCAGGGCGGCCCCGAGGAGCTCTACGAGCACCCCGTCAACCGCTTCGTCGCCGATTTCATCGGAACGTCGAACCCGATCCCCGGTCGAATCGTGAGTGTCGACACGGCCACACGGCGGGCGGTCATCGACTCGGATCGTGGCCTCCGGCTGCATGGCCGGGTCACTGCGCTCGACGCCATGCCGGCCGCAGGCGACCAGGTCGTGGTCGCGATCCGGCCCGAGCGACTGCGGATCGAGCCCGCCGAGACGGCCGTGACCGAGGACGGCTCGAATGCCGTCGAGGGCCGCGTCCGGCAGGGCACATATCTCGGCGACCAGACCGAATATCGGGTCGACACGGCGGAGGCGGGCGAGATGATCGTCCGCCGCCAGAACGCAGCGGGGGCCAACAATGGACCAGGGCTCGGACCGGGCGACCGGGTCGTGATCTCCTGGCGCGAGGAGGCCAATCTGGTCCTCATCAGCTGAGGGCTCCCGACCGCGCACCCTGCGCGGTCGGAGAGTCGGCGTGGCGGCGGGGTGAGCCGTCTTCGGGACGGCAGGAGGAGACATCGTGGCAGACCAGGATCTCGAGCACATCCTGCGGCGGATGTCGCAGGCACGGGTGAACCGCCGGGGGTTCATGGCGGGCGGGGCCATGGCCGGGATGGCGGCGTTCATCGC
>DATAIW010000247.1:0-4026 GCA_036262455.1 Candidatus Limnocylindrales bacterium
GAGTCCGGGTCGCCCGACGCTGAGGGCGCGCCGCCGGCGCCTGCATCGCCGCCCCACCGCAACTAAACGCGGACTAAACGGCCACCGGCCGTTGACACCGGCGCAGCCCGGACGCATCCTGACCGGGCGGCCCGCTTAACCGGTTTAGTAGCACGCGATCACGTGCCGGCCGCTCGGCACCGCCAGAGCCGTGCGCCAGATCCCGACGCACGAACGCGCCATCCGCCCAGCCTCGCCAGTGCTCGGTCAGGTCCATGGAGGTTCCGTTCGATGCCCGCTTCGCCCGTTCGCTCCCGTCGTTCGTCGGCGGTCTCCCGGTTCGCCGCCGCTCTCGGGGCGGCCGCCCTGCTGGGCTCCCTGATCCCGGCGGCGATCGCGGCTCCGATCGTCGCGTCGGGCTCGGTCGCCCAGGCCGCGTCGACTCCCGCGGCGGCGTCGCACACGCCGGACCCAACCAGCGTGACGATTGCGGGAAATCTCCAGCCGGCGCTCGGCTGCCCGGGCGAGTGGCAGGCCGATTGCGCCGCGACCCACCTCCTCTACGACCCGAACGACCAGGTCTGGCAGGGCTCGTTCGACGTCCCCGCCGGTTCGTGGGAGTACAAGTCAGCGCTAAACGACTCCTGGACCGAGAGCTACGGGAAGAGCGACGGAAACAACGTCACGCTGCCGCTCGGCGCGCCGCGAACCGTGAAGTTCTACTACGACCACAAGACCCACTGGGTGACCGACAACGTCAACTCGGTCATCGCGATCGCGGCCGGCAGCTTCCAGGACGACCTCGGCTGTAGCGGTGAGTGGCAGGAGAATTGCCTCCGCTCGTGGCTCCAGGATCCAGACGGCGACGGCGTCTACACGTTCGTCACGACCGCGATCCCCGCCGGCAGCTACGCGACGAAGGTCACGATCAACGAGAGCTGGTCGGAGAACTACGGCCAGGGTGGCGTTCCCGGCGGCAGCGACATCGCGTTCACCGTCCCGGAGAACGGCGCCAAGGTCACGTTCCGCTACGTCGCGGCGACCCACGTCCTGACCGTCAGCGCCGGCCATGGCCATGACGGCAACGTCGAGTGGGACGGCCTCCGCCACGACTCACGCGACACGACCTACCGGACGCCCGGTGGCGCGGTCCCGGCCGGAACCGCGGTGACGATCCGCTTCAGGACGTTCCACGGGGACGCGACCGGCGTCAAGGTCCGCTTCTACAGCCTCAGGCTGGCGGGCCAGCAGGTCGTCCCGATGTCGATCGCGGCCGGCGGCGCCCCGTGCGGCGCGGACGTTCCCGCGGGCGAGACGTGCGACTTCTGGAGCGTGACGATGCCCCAGGCGATCGCCAGCCAGCCGGACAACCTGTGGTACCGGTTCATCGTGACCGACGGCACCGACACGGATTTCTACGGCGACGACACGCCCGCCCTCGACGGCGGGCTCGGCGCCCCGAGTGACGACGTCATCGATCAGAGCTGGGCTCTCATGCAGTTCGTCCCCGGCTTCACCGCGCCGAGTTGGGCGAAGGACGCGGTCATCTACCAGATCTTCCCGGACCGCTTCCGCAACGGCCGCAAGGACAACGACCCGAAGACCGGCGATATCCGCTACGACGACCCGGTCATCAAGCTCCCGTGGTCGGTGAAACCCGAGGGCTACTGCAGGAACTACGCCGACGGCGCGACGAACTGCCCATGGCGGTTCGACACGACCCCGCCGGCCGACAGCCCGACCAAGGAGAGCCCACGCGGCCGGGACTACTTCGGCGGCGACCTCAAGGGCGTCGACCAGCAGCTCGCCTACCTCGATGTGCTCGGCGTCACCGCGATCTACTTCAACCCGATCTTCGACGCCGGCTCGAACCATTCGTACGACACCCAGGACTACACGAAGGTCGACCCGTACTTCGGAACGCAGAAGGACTTCGACAACCTGATCAAGCACGCCAAGTCGCTCGGGATCCGGGTGATCCTCGACGGCGTGTTCAACCACATGAGCTCGGACAGCCCGCTGTTCGACCGGTACGGGCATTACGCGACCGTCGGGGCTTGCGAGTCGACGGCATCGCCGTATCGGTCGTGGTTCGTCTTCACGAACGTCGCGGCCGGGACGGGCACGTGCGCCGGTTCGGCCGGCCCGAAGTCGGCGAGCTACGAAGGCTGGTTCGGCTTCGATTCGATCCCCGTCCTGCGCAAGGACCAGGCCGCGGTCCAGGCGTACTTCCTGACCGCGCCCGATAGCATCGCCAAGCGTTGGCTCCAGTCCGGCGCGTCCGGCTGGCGGCTCGACGTGTCGGGCGACGCGTCGTTCCCGAACGGCTACTGGGAATCGTTCCGGTCGGTCGTCAAGGCCACGAACCCGCAGGCGCTGACGATCAGCGAGACCTGGCAGAAGGACTCGACGCTGCTCCGGATGCTCCGCGGCGACCGCCTCGACACGACGATGAACTACCGCCTCCGCGACGCGGTCCTGGCGCTGCTCGCCCCGCAGGCCTTCGACTCGAAGGGCTTCGCCGACAGCGGCCACCAGATCAGCGTCAGCGACTTCGCCGACCGCCTCGCCTCGGTGCGCGAGGATTACGCCGACGCGACGTACTACTCGCTGATGAACCTCCTCGACAGCCACGACACAGAGCGCCTCCTCTGGACGCTCACGCCGGGCGTCGCGACGACGGCGGCCAAGGAGCTGAACGCGGCCAACGTCGCGGCCGGCAAGCTCCGTGTCAAGCTCGCGTCGCTCATCCAGTTCACGGTCCCCGGCGCACCGACGATCTACTACGGCGACGAGGTGGGCATGACGGGCGCCGACGACCCCGACGATCGGCGGACCTATCCGTGGGCCGACCTCGGCGGCCATCCGGACACGACCCTCCTCGCCCACTACACCGCCCTCGCCAACCTCCGTACGGCCGTCCCGGCGCTGCGCGACGGCGATTTCCGGGTGCTCCTCGCCGACGATCCCGCGGAAACCGTGGCCTACGGCCGGAAGACCGGCAGCCAGGTCGCGATCCTCGTCCTCAACCGCTCCGGTTCCACCCGCTTGATCGACATCCCGGTCGGCGGTTACGTGCCGGATGGCATCGCGCTGGCCCGGCGCTTCGGCGTCGGCGTCGCCGCGACCGGCTCCGTCACGGTGGCCGGCGGCGGCGTGACCGTGTCCCTGCCGCCGATGTCCGGCCTCGTCCTCGCCAGTGGCACGGTCGACCTGACCCCGCCGCCGGCCCCGACCAACCTCCACGTCACCGGCGAGGCGGCCAACCAGCTGTCGATCGCGTGGACGGCTTCCGCCGGAGCCACGGGCTACGACGTCTGGGTCAGCCCGCTCAGCGGCGGCGGCTACATCAAGGCGAACACCGCGCCGGTGTCCGGCACGACGTTCACGATCGACGGCCTCGACAACGCCCGGACCTACTACATCGTCGTGCGGGCGCTGGACGCCGCCGGCAACGCGTCGGCCCCGTCGAACGAGGCGCACGGCCTGCCCCATCTCGTGATCGGCTGGGCGAACCTCCAGTGGCCGCCCACGCTGATCCATGTCGTCAGCGCGACCAATCGAACCGACAACGTCTACGGCCAGGTCTGGATCGACGGCGCGACCAATCAGCCGGGCGCCACGCCGAGCCTCACCGCCCAGCTCGGGTTCGGGCCGGACAACTCCGATCCCGACGGCAACCCGGCGTGGCAGTGGGTCGAAGCGGCGTTCAACACCGATGCCGGCAACAACGACGAGTTCGTCGCCTCGCTCCTGCCCGAGGCAACGGGCACGTTCGATTACGCCTACCGCTATTCGGTCACGGCTGGCCGCGACTGGGTCTACGCCGACCTCGACGGGATCGGCAACGGCTACTCGACCGGACAGGCCGGCGATCTGACCGTGATCCCGAGCGCGGACACCACCGCCCCGGCGATCCCGACGGGGCTCCATGTCGGGTCGGCATCGCCCGCCGGCATCGAGCTCGCCTGGGATGCCGTCGGCGGTGATGCCAGCCTCTACGGCTACGAGGTCCTCCGCGGCGACGCTTCGGGCGGTCCGTTCACC
>DATAIW010000248.1:0-3127 GCA_036262455.1 Candidatus Limnocylindrales bacterium
CTCCAGGCTGTTGGCCGCCAGGTGCATTGGCCCGTCGAGCGGCCCGGCGGGCACGGCGGCAACGGCCCAGGCGAGGCCGTCGTCGGAAACGTGGAAGGACGGCGCGCCGGCCGCGCAGCAGGTCGCCACGATGACCGTCGAGCCGACGGTCGCGTACCCGACGTAGCCGCCCTCGAATCGCCCGCTCGCGTCGGGGTCCTGCTGCCAATCGATTCCGTCGACCGAGGTCCAGATCGTCGACCGATCCGCCGGGTCCGGCTCGATGTCCCAGCCGAGGGCGATGAACCCGGGCCCACCCGCGACCACGACCTGCGGGATGCCCCCGCCGAACGTCGAACCATCGAGCCAGTGCCGCTCCCAGGCAGCGCCGTCGTGGGTCGTCCACGACGCGAGGGCGCCCGTTGCGCTGTCGGCGCCCAACAGGACTGTGGTCGACGAGGACGCCGCCCCGCTCGCCACGAATGCCCCGCGCAGGTCGACGCCATCGAGCTTCACCCAGCCGAGCTCGTCGCTCTCGACCGGCCGTCCGCGGCCGGTCGGCGCGGGCTCCGACGCGTGGGCGACGTCCGACCCGTTCGCTGAGTCCCGCGGTGTCGGCCTCGCCGGCGCGCAGGCGACGAAGGCGAGCAGGACGGCGGCCACGGCGCTGATGAGCCGCCAGCTGATCGCACTCCCGGACGGGCGCGTCCCCGGCTCATGCGGCGACCGGTCGGTCGACATGGGATGGCTCCCTCGGATGACGTAGTCGGATCGGCCACGCGTGATCTGGGGACGCTCGACCGGAGCGTACATTGCGTTGGCGGTTTCAGTGTCGGCGGGCCGACAGGCGGGCTGCGCGCCGGGCCAACGCCGGACGCCGGGCGGCCGGTCCGCGTGACCGCGGCCCCGATCCGCGATCCAGCCGATACTGGGCAGGTGCCCACCATCGACGCCGACCCGAGCCTGACCGTCCCCGAGCCTCTTCCCACTCCGGAGGACGGCGCCGCGTTCCGTGGGCTCGGCCTCGACGAGCGGCTCGTGACCGCGCTCGCGGCGCTCGGCTACGAGGAGCCGACCGACATCCAGCGCGAGGCGATCCCGAGCCTCATCGCCGGCCGGGACATCCTCGCCGAGGCCCCGACCGGCACCGGCAAGACCGCGGCGTTCGCCCTGCCGATGGTCCAGCGCCTCGGCGCCAACCGATCGCCGGGCGGCCGGCCGCGCGCCCTCGTCCTGACCCCGACCCGCGAGCTCGCGATCCAGGTCGCCGAGGCGATCCACCGCTACGGCCAACCCTTCGGGATGCGCGTCCTGCCCGTGTACGGCGGCCAGGCGATCGGCCAGCAGCTGCGCGGCCTCGCCCGCGGCGTCGACGTCCTCGTGGCCACGCCGGGTCGGGCGGTCGACCACCTGACCCGGGCGAGCATCGCCCTCGACGCGATCGAGGTCGTCGTCCTCGACGAGGCCGACGAGATGCTCGACATGGGCTTCGCCGAGGACCTCGAGGCGATCCTGTCGGCGACGCCTCCGACCCGCCAGACGGCGCTCTTCTCGGCGACGATCTCCGCGCCGATCGCGAAGATCGCGAAGCGCCACCTGCGCGAGCCCGTCCGCGTCCGGATCGACCGCGAGCGACGCAGTCGCGAGACCGCGGCCAAGGTCCGCCAGGTTGCGTACGTCGTCCGGCGGCCCGACAAGTCGGTGGCGCTCGGGCGAATCCTCGACCTCGAGGACCCGACGTCGGCCCTCGTCTTCTGCCGTACCCGCGGCGAGGTCGACGAGCTCGCCCAGCGGCTGTCGGCCCAGGGCCACGACACGGCGGCCCTCCACGGCGGGATGGTCCAGGAGCAGCGCGACCGGGTCATGGGCCGCTTCCGCGAGGGATCCATCGACGTCCTCGTTGCCACCGATGTCGCCGCCCGCGGCCTCGACATCGAGCACGTCTCGCACGTGGTGAACTACGACATCCCGGCCAACCCCGATGCGTACATCCATCGCATCGGGCGGACGGGTCGGGCCGGCCGCGAAGGCGTCGCGATCACCCTCGTCGAGCCGCGCGAGCATCGCCTGCTGCGGAACATCGAGACAGCGATCCGGACGCGTCTCGAGGTCGCCCAGATCCCGACCGTCGCGGACCTGCGGGAGCGCCGCCTGGAGGTGCTCCGGAGCAGCCTCCGCGAGGCGATCCTCGGCGACGGCCTGGACCGGTTCCGGGCGGTCGTCGAGCCGCTCGCGGAGGAGTTTGACGTCCTCGACGTGGCGCTGGCCGCGGTGAGCCTCGCCGAAGCCGCGGCGGGCCGCGACGGAGACAACGCGGCGACGGAGATTGCCCCGGCTTCCCTGTTCGGCGAGTCGCGATCGCCGCACGGCGGTGGGCCGGTACGCCCGGACCGTAGTGGACCGGGCAGCGGCAGACCGGGCAGCGGCCCGCGGCGCGGACCGGGCGGTCCTCGGGATGGCGGCGGTCCGTCCGGGCCCGGTGGCTCCGGTCGGGCGCCGGGTCGCGACGACGGCGCGTGGACCCGTCTCTGGATCGGTGCCGGCCGGGAGACCGGCGTCCGGCCGGGCGATCTCGTCGGCTCGATCACGAACGAGGCCGGCGTCCCCGCCCGGGCGATCGGTTCGATCCAGATCTCCGGTCGCTTCTCGATCGTCGAAGTGGCCGAGGGCGCGGCCGACGACATCGTCCGGGCGATGCGCGGCGTCCTGCTCCGCGGCAAGCCCGTCCAGATCCGCCGAGACCGCGAGGCGGCCGCGCCGTTCGTCCAGCCCCGCCCGCCCCGAACCGGAATCTGATCGTCGTCGGGCCTGGCTCGACCGCTCGCCGAGCATCCGACGGAACCCGATTCGTCACACCCGCGGTCCGGCGGCGTCTTGGGGGGGGGTGACGACCGACCGACGATCGAAGAGGAGACCGCGATGGGGCCGATCGGCCGGCAAGGGATCAGGTCCGGTTCCGGAGCCTTGATCCTGATCGCCGTCGTGGCGCTGGTCGCGGCCTGCGGAGCGACCGTCCAGCCGTCGCCGCCGGTCGCGTCGTCGTCGACTGCTCCGTCCCTGGCGACCGGATCGGTCGATCCAGCCGAGTCGGCACCCGACCCGGGCGACGGCGGCCAGTTCGAGCTCCCGACCCCAGGCTGTCCATCCC
>DATAIW010000249.1:0-10382 GCA_036262455.1 Candidatus Limnocylindrales bacterium
GTCGACGGTCGAGGTGAAGGCCGGCGGCAACTTCACCCTCCACTTCGACAACCAGGACTCGGCGCCGCACAACGTCGCGATCTACACCGACAGCTCCGCCTCGAGCGCGGTCTCGGTCGGCGAGATCGTCGCGTCGGGCAAGAAGGACCAGGTCGTCCCCGCCCCCAAGGCCGGCACCTACTTCTTCCGCTGCGATGTCCACACGAACATGACGGGGACGATCGTCGCGAAGTAGGCGATCGAGCGGCTCCGCAGCCACCGAACGAACCCCGGGCTCCGGCCCGGGGTTCTTCGATTCCCGGTGCGGTTCCGCCGCGATCCGGCCACATTGCCACCCACGGACCGTTGGGCTCGATCCTGCAGCCCGGCGAGGGTTCACCTGCGGTCGCCGATTGGTCCGGTCGCCTGGACCGAGGCGTGATTCGGGAACAACAAGTGGCCGGGACCGGTCGCGCAGGCGAAGCGAGCCGTCCGGATCTGTCCCAGTGGTCTGACGGTGGGAATCTGGCCAGGTCCAAGGTCCCGTCTCGTGAAACTATTGGCCATATTGACAGACTGTTGTATTGATCGTACATTTCGTGGCATAGACCGCCACCTTGAGGTCCACGCCATGACATCGCCCTTCGTCACATTCGTCCGGTTCATGCCCCGGGCATCGCAACGTACCCGCCGCCTTCTCGTGGCGGGTGCGTTCCTGGGGTTTCCCCTTCTCAACCTCGGATACGCGACGCTCGTCGCGCCGGGGCGCCTGTCCTCGACGGTCTGGGCGCCGATCGCGATCGCCCTGTTCTCGGCGACGCTCATCGGGGTCGTTGCCATCTACGGCTACGCTCGAGGCAGGGCTGACATGAAGGCCGGCCTCGACGAGCGCCAGCGCCAGGTCCGGGACCAGGCCTGGATCCATGCCTACGAGCTCCTGATCCTCGCGGTCACCGTCGTGGTCGGCGCAATGGCCCTCGTGACCTCGTTCGGCGGCCCGCTGACCATCGGCATGAGCGAGCTGCTGCCACTCGCCATCGGGATCGGGCTGTACCTCCCGCTGCTTCCGTCAGCCATGCTGACCTGGAGCGAACCCGACGTGCCCGCGGAACTCGACGACGAACCGGCCGCCCAGCGATGACCCGCCGCCCGGCGACCCCGATCCACAACCGGATCGCCGTCCTCCGCGCCGAGCGAGGACTGTCGCGCCAGGACCTGGCCGACGCCCTCGACATCAACTACCAGACAGTCGGCTATCTCGAGCGCGGCGAGTACAACCCGAGCCTCGATCTCGCATTCGCGATCGCCGCGCTCTTCGAGCTGCCGATCGAGGCCGTCTTCTCGGCCACGCCGTTCGAGCCGATGTCGGCCAGACTGTACGGACGAACGACCGATCCCGGGGAGCCAACGACCGTTGCTTGAGATCACCGACCTGTCGAAACGCTATGGACCCGTCGTCGCCCTCGACGGCGCGACGTTCTCGGTGCGGCCGGGGCGGCTGGTCGGCTTCCTCGGCCCGAACGGGGCCGGCAAGACGACCGCGATGCGCAGCATCTTCGGACTCGCCCGGCCCGACCACGGGACGATCGCCTGGCAGGGCCGCCCGATCGACCGGGCGCATCGGCTCCGCTTCGGCTACATGCCCGAGCAGCGCGGGCTGTATCCGCGGATGAAGGTCGCCGACCAGCTGAGCTACTTCGCCCAGCAGCACGGCATGCCGGCGAAGGCGGCAAAGGCGGCGACGACCCGCTGGCTCGACGGGCTCGGGCTCGGCGATCGGGCCGGCGCCAGGCTCGAGGCGCTCTCCCACGGCAACCAGCAGCGGGTCCAGCTCGGGGCGGCCCTCGTCCACGACCCCGTGCTGCTCGTTCTCGACGAGCCGTTCAGCGGCCTCGACCCGCTCGGGATCGCGACGATGACGGGCATTCTGCGCGAGCGCGCCGCGGCCGGCGTCGGCGTCGTCTTCTCCAGCCATCAGCTCGACCTCGTCGAGGATGTCTGCGAGGACGTCGTGATCATCAACCGCGGCCGGATCGTCGCCGCGGGGGCGATCGACGACCTGCGCGCCGCGTCCGCCCGGCGTCACCTGGAGGTCGAGGTCATGGGCAACGGCAACGCGTGGCTCGCCGGCCGATCGGATCTGGTCGTGGTCGAGCAACGCGGCGACTTCGCCCGCCTCCTCGTCCCGGCCGATGTCGACCTGGCCGCCGTCCTGGCCGCGGCCTCGGCGGCCGGAGCGGTTCGCCGGTTCGCCTTCCAGCCGCCGACCCTGTCCGAGATCTTCATGGAGGTCGTCCGGTCATGAGCCGCCGCCGCGCGATCTGGCTCGTGGCCCGGCGCGAGCTCATCGAGCGCGGCCGGAGCCGGGCGTTCCTGCTCTCGCTCCTGCTGTCGGTCGCGATCATCGTCGCCGGCGTCTTCCTGCCGTCCCTCGTCGGCGGCGGCGCGAACGCCCAGCACCTCGGCATCGTCGGGACGCCGCCGGCGGGGCTCGTCGACGGGATCGAGAGGTCGGCGAAGAATGTCGGAATCGGCCTGACGGTCGACGGGGTGGCGGACCTGCAAGCCGGCGAGGGCCGCCTGCGCGACGGCTCGCTCGATGCCGTCCTGGTCGTGCCGCCCGACGGCTCGACGCCGACCTACGTCGTCAAGAGTCGGGGCAACCAGCTCCTCCAGCAGGTCGTCTCCGCGAGTTTCACGCTCCAACCGCAGATCGCGTTCCGCGAGCTCGAACCCGGCGATCCGAACCGTGACATCTCGTTCGTGTTCGCCAACATCGGGGTGATCCTGCTGTTCATCTCGATCTTCACGTTCGGGTCGTGGGTCCTGACCGGAGTCGTGGAGGAGAAGCAGAGCCGGGTCGTTGAGGTCGTGCTCTCGACGATCGAGCCGCGCGACCTGCTGATCGGCAAGGTCCTCGGGATCGGGGTGCTCGGGCTCGTCCAGCTCGTCGTGATGGTCACGGTCGGGCTCGGCGCGGGGGTGGCCGGCGGTCGCTTCAGCCTGCCGTCGACGACCGGATCGGCGGTCGCGATGCTGTTCGTCTGGTTCATCCTCGGCTACGCGTTCTACTCGACCGCGCTCGGCGTGCTCGGCGCGCTTGCGTCGCGGATGGAGGAGGCCTCGAACGCCTCGAGCCCGGTCAGCTTCATCGCGATGGGCGGCTACTTCTTCTCGCTGATCGTCGCGCTCAACGATCCGGGCGGGACCGCCGCGCGAATCGCGACCTTCATCCCGCCGGTCTCTCCGATGGTCGTGCCGCTGCGGGCCGCCCTCGGGGCGATCGAGCCATGGGAGATCATCGCGTCGGCGGCGCTCATGGTCGCGGCGATCTGGGTCCTGTTCGTCGTCGGCGGACGGGTCTACTCCGGTGCGGTGCTCCAGACGGGCGCCCGGATGAAGCTGCGCGACGCGTGGCGGGCGTCCGGCCGCGGCGGCTGAGGCTCACCCTCCGGACGGCAACCGCTCGAAGATCCCGGGCGTGCCGCCGGCGTGCCAGAACACGACCGGCCCGCTGAGCCGGCCGTCGCGGACGCGGGCGACGAGCCCGGCCAGCGCCTTGGCCGTGTAGATCGGGTCGACGAGGATGCCCTCCGTCCGGGCGAGAAGCCGCGTGGCCTCGTCCGCCGCCGCCGTCGGACGGCCGTATCCGTCGCCGAGCTGGTCGTCCTCGAGAACGACCGCATCACCGTGGAGCACCCCGCCGACGAGCGGCGCAAGCCCCTCGAGGATCCCGAGGATCGTCGGTCGCAGCTCCGCCGCGGGCGCGGCGACCGCGATGCCGAGAACGTCGCGCAGCGGCGGCGCGGCCAGGGCCAGACCGGCGAGGACGCCCGCCTGGGTACCGCCCGTCGCCGACGGCAGGACGACGGTGGCGGCGCCGATGCCGGCGGCGCCGAGCTGGTCCGCGACCTCGAGTCCGGCGAGGACTTGCCCCGCCGCGCCGATCGGGCCCGTCCCTCCGACGCCGATCACGAACGGGTGACCGCCGCCGGCGCGGACGTCGGCGGCGATCCTCTCGACGACCGCCGCCCGTTCCGCCCGGTCGTCGGTCGCGCTGACGTGGACGGTCGCCCCGAGCATCTCGTCGAGCCGCTGGTTCGGGCCCTCGTCGCCGCGGAGCGGCGGCGGGCCGGTCAGGACGAGATGGACCGGCAGCCCGGCGCGTGCCCCGGCGGCGGCGGTCAGGCGGCAATGGTTCGACCAGCGCCGGCCCGAGGTGATCAGCGTGTCGGCTCCGTCGGCCAGCGCGGCCCCGACCAGGAACTCGAGGTTCCGCAGCTTGTTGCCACCGAACGCGAGGGGCAGGAGGTCCTCGCGCTTGATCCAGATCTCGGCGCCGCCGCCGAGGGCGGCCGAGAACCGCGGCAGCGGCGTCAGCGGCGACGGTCGATCGATCAGGCCGAACCGCGGCAGGGCCGCGATCGCGGGCGGAATCACCATCGACCGATCGTAGCCGGTGCGCGGTCCGCCCACGGTGCTAGTCTCGCGACGTCATGCCGGTCGACCGCCCTCGCCGCGTTCTCTATCGCGATGCCGCCCTCGCCGACGGGCGGAGCGACCGCCTCCAGCTCGGGATCAGCGTCCTCGTCGACGGCGACCGGGTCGCCTGGATCCGGCCGACCGACGCGGAGGAGGACCCGACGGCCGCGTCATCGCTGCCGGCACCGGAGGTCGTCGACGCCGGCGGGACCACGATCGTCCCGGGCATGGTCGACGGCCACAGCCACCTGACGATGCCGGGCGGCTCGCACTGGATCGATCGCGGCGCGGATCCGCCCGAAGAGGCCGTCGCCACCGCCGCGCGCAATGCCGCGCTCATGACCCAGTCGGGCGTCCGCTGGGCGCGCGATGTCGGATCGGCCGTCGCCCGCGACCCAGTCGACGGCCGCGTGCGGGCGCTGACTCTCGGCGTCCGCGACCGGTCGCGCGGTCGTGCCGGCTGGCCGAACATCCGCGCGGCGGGCACGTGGATCGGCGGGCCCGGTGCGCTGGGCGACCTCGGCCTGGAGGCCGCCGATGGCGACGTGCTGGTCGCGGCCGCGGAGGGCCAGCTCGACGATGGCGCCGACTTCATCAAGCTCTACCTCGACGGCGCCGACCCGACGGTCAGCCCGTGGTCGATCGCCGAGATCGAACGGGTCGTCGCTGCGGTCCACGCTCGCGGCGCCCGGGTCACCGCCCACAGCGGCCGCCTCGACGGGGCGACGAAGGGCGTCGCCGGCGGCGTCGACGCCCTCGAGCACGGGTTCGAGCTCGACGCTGCGGTCGCCGCCGAGATGGCCCGGCGCGGCACGTTCCTTGTCTCGACGCTCGCGGTCTTCCGCTCCTGGGAGAGCTTCGGGGCGACGACGACGATCGAGCGGTTCACCGGTCCCGAAGGGCGGGAGCGGATCGCCGCCCGCCGCGAGCGGGCCGAGGAGTCGGTCCGGATCGCCCACCGGGCCGGCGTCCGGATCGCGACCGGCACGGACTTCGGCGGAGGCTCGACGCGGGCGAACCAGCTCGCCTGGGAGGTCGAGGCGCTCGTCGCCGCGGGCCTCCAGCCGTGGGAGGCGCTCGGCGCGGCGACGTGGCGCGGCGGGGAGCTCCTCGGCGAGCCCGACGCCGGCGTCCTCCGCGACGGCGGGCCGGCCGACTTCTCGCTCGTCCACGGCGACCCGCTGTCGGACCCGACGGCCCTCTGGCGGGTCTGGCGCGTCTCGTGGTCGGCAGACCCGGTCGTCGTCCGGGGCGAGGCCTGACCGACCCATGGCCACCCGGATCCGGCCCGACGAGCGCTCGACCTCGACCGGCCAGAACGCCGACATGGAGCGCTCGATCGCGATCTCGGCCGAACGCGTCGGCTCGGTCGGGCTGTATTCGTCCGTCGTGACGACGGCGCCGAGCGCCCGGACCCGGATCCACCACCACGGCGAGTGCGAGACGTCGATCTGGATCGCCTCCGGGCGGGCCCGCTACACGTTCGGCCCGACCGGGCTCGAGGAGTCGATGGAGGCAGAGGCCGGCGACTTCGTGTACATCGCCGCCGGCGAGGTCCACGTCGAGGAGAACGCGTCCGACACGGAGCCACTCGTGGTCGTGATCAGCCGGAATTGTCCGGGCTCGGTCGTCCACTACCTCGACGAGGGATGAGCCTGGTCGACCTCGAACCGCTCGACGGCCTCCTGCACCGGCACGGCCTCGGCGGCGCGACCGAGGAGGCCTTCCCGAACGACGGGTGGTCGGGAGCGGCGATGACGCGGCTCCGAAACGGTGACGGGCGGGCGTACATCCTCAAGCGTGACTCGCTGGAGCGCGACTGGATCGCCCGGGCGACGGCCGATCGGCCCGTCCCGCGCGAGGCCTGGTTCGCCGCCCATGGCCCAGCGCTGCCCTGGCCGGTCCGGGCGCCATATCTCGGGGCCGGCTGGGACGACAGCGCACACGAGGCCGGGATCCTGATGCCGGACCTGAGCAGCGTTCTCTTCGACTGGAACTCCACGCTGACGGTCGAGCAGCTCGATCGCGTGATCGACGCGCTCGCGGTTCTCCACTCCCACCCGTGGGGACCGGCTCTCGACGCGAGCGCGGCCCACTGGACGCCGTGGCAGGAACGCCTGACCCTGATCTGCCGGCCGTCCCTGGAGCGCGCGGGTCCGGCTCGCGAGGCGGTCGCCGATCGGCTTCTGCCCGGCTGGGATGCCTGGGACCGACTGGCGACGCCCACGGCCCGGGCGGTCATCGCCGACCTGGCGGCTGACCCGGGGCCGCTGCTGGACGCCCTCGCCCGGGAGCCCGCGACGCTCCTCCACGGCGACCTCAAGCTGGCCAACGTGGGCATCGCCGCGGACGGCGCCGTCGAGCTCGTCGACTGGCAGATGGTCATGGTTGCACCGGTCGCCGTCGAGCTCGGCTGGTTCCTGGTATCCAACGTGAACGCCCTGCCCGAGCCCGCCGGCGACGTGCTCGCTCGCTACTGGACGCGTCGATCCATGGATGGCGCCCGTCAGGACGACCTGACGATCCTCGTCGGCCTCCTCATCCGGGGCTGGCGGAAGGGCGCAGACGCAGTTGCCGGGGTCACGCTCGCGTCCGGCGTCAGCGCCGCCGACGACCTCGCCTGGTGGTGCGAACGCGCGGTCGAGGCGGCCGATCGGATCCTCTGACGACTAGAGGAACACGATCGCGCTGTGACCGGGATGCGTGCCGCCGCGGAGGGCGTGAAGCGTCGCCCGGGCGTCGTGGCTGAAACCGGCAAACGAAGCCGGCGCGGCCTCGACGGCACGGCGGTTCCGACGGGTGTCGGCGACGAGCAGGATGAGCACGTCGATTCCGCCGTCCCGTTGCTTGCGGTGCAGGCGTCGCTCGAGGGCCTGGAGATCGTCGAGAACGGTCTCCGCTTCGACGGCGATCCGCCACCCTCGACCCTCGATGAGCAGGTCCCATGCTCGCAGGTCGCCGCGGATCGGCAGCGGGACCTCGGTCCGCCACGTGAGGCTCGCGTGGATGTGGGGCCGAAGGCGATCCAGGAGCCGCTGCTGGCCGGCGTCGCGGATCGGATCGCCTGCCGGAAAGGCGCGCACGACGAGATCGAGCCCGACCGTCGCGCACCAGGCGCCGACATCCTGAACGGAGACCTGATCGATCCTGCCGCGCTCGAAGCGGAGGAGCTGCTGATGGGATGTGCCCGTCGCCGCGGCGACGACGCGCAGGCTCAATCCTGCGCCGATTCGCGCGGAACGAGCATCGCGGCCGAGGAGCTGGAATGCTTCGCTGGCTCGGCGCCGGCCGCGATCTGCCGGCCGCTCCCTCGTGCTCACCCCGTGATGATGACGGCCGCCGATTTGTTGCCGGTTATTTGGTCGCTCTCGGCCGAGCCGGTCGGCCGATCCTGGTCCGCCTCACGGACCAAGCGACAACCGGGCTGCCGGCTTGGGCTGGTTCGAGCCCGCCAGTCGTCGTGTGGTCCACGTCACGGACCACGGGACGACCGAAGGCCCGAGCGTGCCCTCGATGCGTGACGTATTGGCGCCCTGGCCGTCGCTTGGTCCGTCGCGCGGACCACGGGCCGGTGACCAGGCCCCACTCCCGCGGCGCCGGTCGGCCGATCCTGGTCCGCGACGCGCGGATCGGCATTGAGCGCCGCGAACGGCCCCCGGTCCGGGTCGCGCCACTCGCGGAGGACGAGCCGCTCGGTGGTCCGGCGCGGGATCGGCGGGCCCTCCATCGGGGCGGCGACGCTCAGCTCGGGGCGGCGAGATCGCGCCGGGGGAAGACGGCAAGTGCATAGGCGACGGCGGCGGCCCCCACGGCCGCCAGGAGCGTGAACCCGGACAGGCTGACCGTTCCGGAGAGGATGTCGCGGGCGGACAGGTAATGGAACAGCGAGTACGCCTGGAGACCCTTCGCATCCGGCCAGAGCGATCCCAGGATGTCGAGGAAGTACATGACGACGACGATGGCCAGGGTCACCCCGATCGCCGGCGTGAACCGGTCGAACGAGACCGAGGCCGCGAGGGCGATCGCGGCGAAGGCGCCCCACAGCAACATGCCGTTGAGCCAGAGCATCGGCAGTCGCTCGACCGCCAGCTCGTCGAGGACCCCGGCGAGGGTCGCCCCGATCACCGTTCCGACCGATGCGGCGGCCAGGACCAGGCCGATGAAGACCAGGACCGCGGCAAGCTCGGTCGTGTAGACGGTGCGGCGGGACAGCGGCCGGGCAAGGAGGACCTCGAGCGTGCCTCGTTGGCGTTCGCCCGCGATCGCGGCGGTCGTGAAGCCGATCGCAAAGACGGCGATCAGGATGATCGAGATCGGGTGGACATAGCCGAGGGCGATCGCCCCGCCGAGGCTGAAGACGTCGCCGCCGCCGAAGTTCATCAGCTCGCGCGGGATGATCCCGGAGTCCACGAGGGCCCGCATCTGGCTCCCGAACGACTGGTAGATCACGGGCAGGAACACGCTCCAGGCCGCCATCGCGACGCAGACGATCAGGAGCTTGGTCCGCTGCGACCGCCAGAGATGACCGAACAGAGCGGCGTTCATCGCGCGGTGCCAACTGGCGGTCCGACGGGCAAGGCCGTCGCCGGGCCGTCGTCATCCTCGGACTCGGCGTCCTCATAGAGCTCGAGGAACGCCTCCTCGAGATGGGCCGCCTCGATCGTGAGGTCCGTGATTCGATGGCCGGCGATCGCGCCAAGGAACGGCCCGACGTCGCCCTCGAGCTGGCAGGTCAGCCGCCCATCGGCCGTCCGGCCGAGCCCGCTGACACCGGCAATCCCGTCGAGCGCCGGCAGGTCGCCGTCGATCGCCCGCAGCTCGACGTTCCGCTTGCGGTGCTCGAGCAGGCTGGCGACGTCCTGGAGGGCGACCAGCCGGCCGTGACGAACGATCGCGACCCGGTCGCACACCCGTTCGACCTCGGACAGGATGTGCGACGAGAAGAAGATCGTCCGACCGGCCGCCTTGAGGTCGTCGAGGATCGCGTAGAACGCCCGCTGCATGAGCGGGTCGAGGCCCTCGGTCGGCTCGTCGAGGATCGCCAGCTCCGGGTCGTGCTGGAGCGCCTGGATGATCCCGATCTTCTGGCGCATCCCGCGCGAATAGTCGCGGACCGGGCGGGTGAGCGTGCGGGCGGACATCTCCAGGCGATCCAGCAACTCTGCCCGACGCGTCGATGGCCGGCCGGTCAGCTCGCCGAGGTAGTCGAGCAGCCGCTCGCCGTTGAGCGAGTCGTACAGTGCGATCCCGCCCGGCAGGTAACCGACCCGGCTCCGGATCGCGACGCTGTCACGGACGATATTGAGCCCGAGAACGCTGCCGCCGCCCCGCGTCGGGTGGATGAAGCCGAGAAGGAGCCGGATCGCCGTCGACTTGCCGGCGCCGTTCGGCCCGAGGAAGCCGAAGATCTCGCCCTCGGCGACGCTGATCGTCAGGTCCTCGAGGGCCCGGATCACACCGACCGGATGAGAACCGGGACGGTGAACCCGCGACTCCCGGTGGCCATAGTGCTTCGAAAGGCCGTTCGTGCTGAGGGCATCCATACGAGGGCAAGGCTAGCGTGTCGCGACGTCGCTCGACTGGCGGGACCCGTAGACTCGAAGCCTCCGACCGCACGCCACCACGAGGAGCCGTCACCGATGCCGAAGACCGTCCCGACCGGACCCGGGCTCGAGCTGGGCAGCCTGCCGTTCTCGAAGGTCGTCGAGGCCAACGGGTTCGTCTTCCTCGCCGGCCAGATCGGCGACGCGCCAGGCTCGAACGGGCCGGTACCGGGCGGCATCGAGGCCGAGACCAGGGCAACCCTCGAGAATGTCGGCCGGCTGCTCAAGGCGGTCGGACTCGATTACGACGATGTCGTCAAGTGCACGGTCTACATCGTCGACTTCGACGAGTTCGCGGCGATGAACACCGTCTACCGC
>DATAIW010000250.1:0-2540 GCA_036262455.1 Candidatus Limnocylindrales bacterium
TACGGCCTGCTCGGCCCGAACGGCTCGGGCAAGACGACCCTGATCCGGCTCCTGACCGGGCTCGGCCGGGCCGACGCGGGCACGGCCGAGGTGCTGCGTGCCCGGATGCCGTCGCGAGTGACGCTCGGCCGGATCGGCTACATGACCCAGAGCGACGGCGTCTACCCGGCGCTGACGGTCGCCGAGAACGTCCGCTTCTTCGGGACTGTCTATGGCCGGCCCGATGCGGCCGCCGCGCTCGCCGCCCTCGAGATCGTTGCCCTCGCCGACCGGGCGAACACGATCACGGCGAACCTGTCGGGCGGCCAGCGGCGGCGGCTGTCCCTCGCCTGCGCGCTCGTCCACGAGCCGGCGGTCCTGTTCCTCGACGAGCCGACCGTCGGTGTCGATCCCCTCCTCAGGGTCGAGTTCTGGGCCCATTTCCGGCGGCTGGCCGACACCGGGACGACGATCGTCGTGTCGAGCCACGTCATGGACGAGGCCGACCGTTGCGACGACCTGCTGTTCATGCGGGCCGGCCGCGTGATCGCCCGCGGCAGCGGGGCCGAGCTGCGGTCCGAGGCCGGGACCGCCGATCTCGAGGCCGCGTTCCTCCGATTCGCCGGCGATGGGTCGGACCAACGATGAGTGCCCGTCGGATCGCTGCGCTCTTCCGCCGCGTGGCTGCCGAGATCCGGCGCGACCGCCCGTCGCTCGGGATCCTCTTCATGGCCCCGATCCTGCTCACCGGCCTTGTCTCGTTCATCCTTCGCGAGAGCCAGCCGCCGGCGATCACCGCCGATATCGTCAATGTCGCGGGCGGCCCGACCGGGGTGGCCGCGGCGCTCCATACCGGCCTCGTCGCGGGCGGCGCGACCGTGATCGACGTCGCCGACGAGGCCACCGCCCGCTCCGACGTCGAGCATGGTCGTGCCTCGCTCGCGATCGTCCTCCCGGCCGATCCCGCGGCCGGTCTCACCGTCGTCACGCTGGGTCTCGATGCACCTGGCGAAGCCTCGCAGCTCGGGGTCGTCCAGAAGGCCGTCCAGGGCGCCGTTGCGTCGGTCACCGGGGCGACCGCCCGACCGGTGAGCCACGCAACGATCTTTGGCCAACCCACCGACGACCCTGTCGCCAGCTTCGCGCCGGCGATCGTCGGGTTCTTCGCGTACTTCTTCGTGTACGTCCTGACGGGCGTCAGCTTCCTCCGCGAGCGGACCGGCGGGACCCTCGAGCGGCTGCTCGCGACGCCGGTCACCCGGGCCGAGATCGTGACCGGCTACACGCTCGGGTTCGGACTGTTCGCGACGTTCCAGGTGATCGTCCTGCTCCTGTGGGCGCTCGGGACCGTCAACGTGCCCGCGATCGGGCCACTGCCGGCGTTCGCGATCGGACTCGGCATCCCGGCCGCCGGCAGCCCGATCCTCGCGTTCCTCGTGGTCCTGCTGCTCGCGGTCGGCGCCGTCAGCCTCGGGATCTTCCTCTCGACCTTCGCCCGGACCGAGCTGCAGGTGATCCAGTTCATCCCGCTCGTCCTGGCCCCGCAGTTCCTCCTGTCGGGCGTGATCTTCCCGGTCAGCTCGCTGCCGGCGGTGCTCCAGCCGCTGGTCGGCTTCATGCCGCTCAACTACGCGGTGGACGGGCTCCGCCAGGTGTTCATCCGCGGCGCGGACCTCGGCGTCGGCGCGCTCCAGCTCGATCTCGCGATCCTGGCCGCGATCGTGGTGTTCTTCGGCGTCGTAGCGTCCCTCACGATCCGGCGCGACATCGTCTGACCGTGGCCCAGGCCCTCGGTGACAAGCTTCGCAGTCACCGATCATCACCTCTCAGGCTCAGCATGCCGCCGAGGACCGCCCCGACCAGTGCGATGCCGACGACGACGGTCGCCGCTGCACGAGAATAGAACACGAAGCCGAGCACGCCGCCAACGGCCGCGCCGGCCGCGACGCCGCTGGCGAGGCGGAGCCCTGGCCGGCAGGTCGTGAGCTCGCCCCAACGATCGATGAGCACGCGCTGGATCCCGGCGGAGCCGATGCCGACGGCAGCCGACACCCAGACGAGGGTGACCGGATGTAACCCCGTCGCCGGCGCGGTGATCAAGACGCTCAGGACGCCGAAGGTCGCCATGGCCGGGATGATCAGCGAATCGATCTCCCGGGGGCCGAACACGACGACGCCGATTCCCGCCACCAGGATCGAGATCAGGACCAGTCCGAGGAACCACACCGCGATCGAACCGAAGATGGCCATGACCCAGGCCCACGGATCGCCGGTGGCGTCCATCAGGGGGCGCGGCCGTCCCGTCGTGATCGGATTCGCGGACCGCTGGCCGGTGGAGCGGCCGTCCGGACGGGTCGCGCAGGCCGGGCCGGCCGGGCAACCGGCGCTGTCGGGGTCGTCACGATGTCCGGCTCCTCCTCGGCCCGATTGTCGCCGCGTGAGCGACCACCGCCGCCGCCGAGCCCGCGCACTTCGGGCGCCTTCAGGGCGCGGACGCGGCCGCTCTTCAGGCCGTCGATCCGGACGGGGCCGATCCTGACCCGGACGAGCCGCTCGATCGG